>JAUSNM010000036.1 GCA_030645535.1 Gallionella sp.
AAAAATTTACCGCTTACCGTATCTTTGAAGAAAACGGCATTTCCGCCGGGCGGTTTGTCGAGCTGACGCTGGACGATCTTGACCCTGGTGAGGTAGTCATCAAATCGCATTACTCCGGCGTGAATTACAAGGATGCGTTAGCGGCGACCGGTGCGGGCAAAGTAATACGCCGCTTTCCGTGCGTGGGCGGGGTGGATGTGTCAGGCATCGTCGCGAGTTCGACGGACGCGCGCTTTAAAACCGGCGATGAAGTAATTGTCACAGGTTACGGCCTGGGCGTTTCACATGACGGCGGTTTTGCCGAATATGTTCGTGTGCCTGCTGACTGGGTGGTCCCTTTGCCGCAAGGCATGACGCTGTTCGATGCGATGGCGCTGGGTACGGCGGGCTTTACCGCCGCGCTGTCCATACACCGGCTGGAGCAGAATGAACTGCGTCCTGAAAATGGCAAAGTCATCGTCACCGGGGCGACCGGCGGGGTGGCGAGTCTGGCGATCGGCATGTTGGCGCAGCTGGGCTACGAGGTGGTCGCACTGACGGGTAAAGATAGCGAGCACGACTATCTGAAGTCGCTGGGAGCGAGTGAAATCCTTTCGCGCCATGATCTGGTAATGGGAGCGCGCCCGATGGAAAAGGCGCAGTGGGCAGGTGCGCTGGATTCAGTGGGTGGCGAGACGCTGGCGTGGCTCACGCGCACCATGCAGCAGAACGGCGCGATTGCCAGTTTTGGCAATGCGGGCGGCATTGAACTGAATACCACGGTGATGCCCTTCATCCTGCGCGGGGTGCGCCTGATCGGTGTCGATTCTGCCGCAACCGCTATGACGATGCGACTTGAGGTCTGGCACCGACTGGCGACAGGCTTGCATCCCAAAACGTTGGGGAAAGTCGCGCATGTCGTCCCCTTCGAGAATCTGCCTGAAACCTTCGCGCCGCTGTTGCAGGGCAAGTCGATCGGCCGCGCCGTTATCCGCTTTGCCGCTGCTGAGTGATTCGTGTCCGGTTTAATTTAACCAGTGTGCGCTGCAAGAGTGATGCTATAATCCGCGCCCTTGCGAAAGTGGCGGAATTGGTAGACGCACTGGATTTAGGTTCCAGCGCCTCGCGGCGTGAGAGTTCGAGTCTCTCCTTTCGCACCAAGGTAGAATTGTAAGCCCCTGATATCAGGGGCTTTTTTCTCGTCTGGTGTTTAAAAATATCAATTTAATCAGTCGTTTGGGCGTGTTGAGCGGATTGGTATAGCCAAGAGCGCTTTGTTTATGTCCCGCAGCTTACGGGCAATATTATGGGTGTGCGTTGAAATTCGAGCGGGTGCGATAAGCCTATTTTGCATTCACAAGTGTCGCGACTGTTGAGAGAAGTCGCTGTTTGGTGTTAGAATGCGCGTTGCACCGGAATTGGCCGGTGTAAATATCCCGCTCGCACAAGTTGGGGTGCTCGAAAGAGTCAAGCTAGCGAGTGGTAGTATTAACCCTTACGATAGGAATAATCATGGCTGTAACAATGCGTCAAATGCTGGATGCTGGTGTTCACTTTGGTCACCAAACCCGTTTCTGGAACCCTAAGATGGCTCCGTACATCTTCGGTCACCGCAACCGTATTCACATCATCAACCTGGAAAAGTCCGTAGCGCTGTTTGCAGAAGCAGAAAGCTATGTACGCAAGCTGTCCGCGAAAAAAGGCACTGTCCTGTTCGTGGCAACCAAGCGTCAGGCGCGTGAAATCTTGCAAGAAGAAGCTGTTCGCGCAAACTCCCCGTTCGTGAATCATCGCTGGTTGGGCGGTATGCTGACCAACTACAAGACAGTTCAACAATCCATCAAGCGTCTGCGCGATCTGGAAGCGATTGCCGCTGACGGTTCGACTGAAGGCATTTCTAAGAAAGAAGCGCTGATGATGGTGCGTGAACTGGAAAAACTCAATCGCAGTCTGGGCGGTATCAAGGATATGCCTAACCTGCCGGATGCAATTTTCGTTATCGACGTTGGCTACCAGAAGGGCGCTATCGTTGAAGCCAAGAAGCTGGGTATCCCTGTTATCGGTATCGTTGATACCAATAACTCGCCTATCGGCGTTGACTTCGTGATCCCCGGTAACGACGATTCTACCCAGGCGATTCGTTTGTATGCTCGCGGTATTGCTGACGCAGTTTTGGAAGGTCGCGCACAGGCATTGAATGAATTGGTTCAGCAAGTTGCTGAAGAGCCAGAACAAGTAGCCTAAGTCTCAATTAGGCGCGGAAAGGGGCGCAAGCCCCTTTTTTTGTAAGTTTTTATCAGAAATTCAGGAGTCAAGCATGGCAGAAATTACTGCAAGTATGGTCAAGGAATTGCGCGAAGCCACCGGCCTCGGCATGATGGAATGTAAAAAGGCATTGGTCGAAGCCAACGGCGATTTCAAGGTTGCTGAAGAGCAAATGCGCATCAAGAGCGGCGCCAAGGCAAGCAAGGCTTCTTCGCGCGTTACTGCGGAAGGTGTAGTCAGCGCGTATATCGCGGCTGATGGCAAGTCCGGCGCGATCGCGGAAGTTAACTGCGAAACCGATTTCGTGGCCAAAAACGACGATTTCATCGCGTTTGCAAAAAATGTCGCTGAAACGGTTGCGAAGCACAATCCTGCTGATATTGAGGCGTTGTTGGCTTTGAGTATCGCAAATGGCACGGACAGTGTTGAAGAAACACGCAAGGCGCTGGTCATGAAGCTGGGCGAGAATCTGACCGTTCGCCGTATTGAGCGTTTTGAAACAACGACCGGTTCGCTGTCTACCTATCTGCACGGCAGCAAGATCGGCGTGCTGTTGAATTACACAGGCGGCGATGAAATGCTCGGTCGCGATATCTGCATGCATATCGCAGCTTCCAAGCCTAAATCGGTCGATATCACTGGTGTTAATCCGGTGGACATCGAAACTGAACGCCGTATCGCCATCGAAAAAGCGCGCGAAGCCGGCAAGCCGGAAGCGATGCTGGACAAGATTGCCGAAGGTACCGTGCAAAAGTTCCTCAAGGAAGTCACGCTGCTGGGCCAGGTATTCGTCAAGGCTGAAGATGGCAAACAAACCATTGAGCAATTGTTGAAAGCCCGCGGCGCGTCGGTGACTGCATTCCAGATGTTCGTGGTGGGTGAGGGGATCGAGAAGAAGGTTGAAGATTACGCGGCTGAAGTGGCTGCTACTATCGCTGCTGCACAAGGATAATTGCCATGAGTACACCCGTCTATAAACGTATTCTGCTCAAACTTAGCGGCGAAGCCCTGATGGGCGACGACAGTTATGGTATCAACCGTGCAGTGATCGAGCGCATCGTGGCCGAGATTGCGGAAGTCGTGGCGATGGGTGTGCAAGTGGCGATGGTGATCGGCGGCGGCAATATTTTCCGTGGTGTGGCGCCCGCCGCAGCAGGGATGGATAGAGCGACTGCCGATTACATGGGTATGCTGGCCACAGTGATGAATTCGATGGCGTTGCAGGATGCGATGAATCGCGCGGGGCTCGATTGCCGCGTGCAATCAGCGCTGAACCTGGAACAGGTCGCCGAACCGTTCATTCGTGGCAAAGCCCTGCGTTATCTGGAAGAAGGCAAGGTCGTGATTTTTGCGGCAGGTATCGGTAGTCCGTTCTTTACGACCGATACGGCTGCGGCTTTGCGCGGTGTTGAAATGAGTGCCGAAGTGGTGATCAAAGCCACCAAGGTCGATGGGATTTATACTGCCGATCCGAAGAAGGATCCGCACGCGGTTCGCTATCAGAGCCTGAGCTTTGATGAGGCGATCAGCAAGAATTTACAGGTAATGGATGCGACTGCGCTGACCTTGTGTCGCGATCAGAAGTTGCCGATCATCGTGTTCAGTATCTTCAAACCGGGTGCGCTCAAACGCGTGGTGTTCGGCGAAGGTGAAGGTACGCTGGTACGTGTAGAGTAGCGCTCTCGCAAATATAGGAGAAATCATGATTGCAGAAATCAGAAAAGATACCGAGCAAAGAATGCGCAAGTCGCTGGACGCGCTGCGCACTGACCTGGGTAAGATTCGTACCGGACGTGCGCACACCGGTTTGCTGGATCACGTGATGGTGGATTATTACGGCAGCCCGACGCTGGTGACGCAGGTTGCCAACGTCACGCTGGTCGATGCACGTACCATCGGTGTCCAGCCCTTTGAAAAAAATATGGTAGGCAAGGTCGAGCGCGCCATTCGCGATGCGGATCTGGGCTTGAACCCGGCTACTAATGGCGATCTGATCCGCGTGCCGATGCCGATGCTGACCGAAGAGCGCCGTCGCGACATGATCAAGCTGGTCAAGTCCGAGGGTGAAGATGCCAAGATCGCGGTGCGCAACATTCGCCGTGATGCGAACAGTTCGTTGAAAGACTTGCTGAAGAAAAAAGAGATTTCCGAGGATGATGAACGTCGCGTGCAGGATGACATTCAGAAACTGACGGATCGCTTCGTTTCTGAAATTGACCAGGCATTGGCCGCTAAAGAAGTTGATTTAATGGCCGTGTAACGGGTATCGCAAAATAATGGCTATCTTGCCCAGTTCCACGCGTACTATTCCTGAGATTGCCCATGTGCCGCGACATATCGCCGTCATCATGGACGGCAACGGGCGCTGGGCAAAACAGCGCTTTATGCCTCGTATCATGGGGCATCAGCGCGGCGTCGAGTCTTTGCGCGCAACCGTCAGGGCATGCCGGGATCTGGGTGTGGAATACCTGACGGTATTTGCATTCAGCAGCGAGAACTGGCGCCGCCCGGTTGATGAAGTTTCCTTTTTGATGTCGCTGTTCCTGAAGATGCTGGAACGCGAAGTTGCCAGCCTGCACAAAAACAATATCCGTCTTAAAATTATTGGTGACCGCAGCCGTTTTGACGACACGCTGCAGCAGACCATGGGGGATGCCGAAGCGCTCACGTCCGGCAATACCGGCCTGACGCTGACTATCGCGGCAAATTACGGCGGACGCTGGGATATGATGCATGCGGTGCATAGCCTGTTGCAAGACCATCCTGAACTGGCAACCTCGTTTAGCGAGGATGACCTGCAGCCGTATTTGTCGATGGGTGATGTGCCTGAGCCCGATTTGTTCATACGCACCGGTGGTGAGATGCGCATCAGCAATTTCATGCTGTGGCAACTGGCTTATACCGAGCTTTACTTTACTGACACCTTGTGGCCTGTTTTTGACCGCAATGAATTGGAAAAGGCCATCGCCTCGTATCAGCATCGCGAGCGACGTTTTGGCCGTACCAGCGAACAGTTGTTAAGCGTGCCAGCGCAAAGCTGATAAGGAGAGCCGCGTGCTTAAATCCAGAATAATTACTGCCGTCATTTTACTTTTAGCATTGTTGCTGGTGTTGTTCGCCCTGCCGGATGCATGGTGGGTAGCCGTGGTCGTGGTGGTGGTGATGCAGGGTACGCTGGAATGGTCGAGATTGTCTAAGCTCACCGGCAGAAGTACCTACCTTTATGGCGCTTTGACGCTTGCGATGGCGCTGGCCATGGTCTGGTTTGATGCCAATCACACCGGTGCAGAGCAAGTTATTCCACACTTGCTGGTCTATGCGGTTGCAGCCTTGCTCTGGCTCATCATCGTGCCGACCTGGATGATCGCAGGATGGCGGTGTGACAACAAATGGCTGATGTGTCTGACCGGGTGGGCGGTGTTGCTTCCGACCGGTCTGGCCATGCTGGATCTGCACGCCAAGGGACCGTGGGTATTGTTGCTGTTGATGGGGCTGGTGTGGGTGGCGGACATCGGCGCCTATTTTTCCGGTCGCAAGTATGGCAAAAACAAGCTCGCGCCCAGTATCAGCCCCGGCAAAACCTGGGAGGGGGTCGCAGGCGGAATGCTCGGTGCGTCTCTCTATGTGCTGATCGTCTGGTATTTCACGTCAATTGCGATGCTGCCCGCCATGCTGCTGGCAGCCTGGTGGTGGGTGGGGCTGGCGGTGATCGGTGACTTGTTCGAATCTTTAATCAAGCGCCAGGCGGGTGTCAAAGACAGCGGTGCGCTGCTGCCCGGGCACGGCGGATTGCTTGATCGCATCGACGCCTTGACTTCAACCCTGCCACTGGCTGCAATGGTGATTTTATTCGGGCAACTGAGCTGATATGCAAAATATTACTGTATTGGGTTCGACCGGCAGTATCGGCACCAGCACGCTGGATGTGGTGGCGCGCCACCCCGATAAATACAGGATCACAGCCTTAACGGCCAATCGCCAGGTCGATCTGTTATTCCGTCAATGCGTCCAGTTCAAGCCGGCTTTCGCGGTGCTGCTCGATGAAGTCTCAGTCTCGCAGTTGCGTGCGCAGCTAGTCGATGCCGGGTTAAAGACCGAGGTGCTGTGCGGCGTGGATGCGCTTGAAGCCGTCTGCGTGCTGCCGGAAGTGGATGCGGTCATGGCAGCTATTGTCGGTGCTGCAGGCTTGCGCCCCACGCTGGCGGCGGCCCGAGCGGGCAAGAAAATATTGCTCGCGAACAAGGAAACCCTGGTGATGGCGGGTAATGTGTTCATGGATGCCGTGCGCAAGAGCGGATCTGCGCTGTTGCCGATAGACAGCGAACACAACGCAATTTTTCAGGCTCTGCCGCGCGGCTATGACGGCGATATGGCAGGCAATGGCGTGCGGCGCATTTTGCTCACGGCATCCGGTGGCCCGTTCCGCAATACGCCGATCAACGAGCTGCAGCATGTCACCCCCGATCAAGCCTGCGCGCATCCCAACTGGTCGATGGGCCGCAAGATTTCGGTGGATTCAGCCAGCATGATGAATAAGGGCCTGGAGGTCATCGAGGCGCACTGGCTGTTCAACGCACCGGCTAACGATATACAGGTCGTGATCCATCCGCAGAGCGTGATTCATTCACTGGTCGAGTACGTCGATGGCTCGGTGATCGCGCAACTGGGCAACCCGGACATGCGCACGCCGATCGCCTATGGTCTGGCTTACCCGGAGCGGATAGATTCCGGCGTGGCAGCGCTGGATCTATTCAAGGTCGCCACGTTGAGTTTTGATGAACCGGATTTCGGTCGCTTCCCCTGCCTGGCGTTGGCCTATCAGGCGCTGCGTACAAGTGGCACGGCTCCCGCTATTCTTAACGCTGCGAATGAGATTGCCGTGGCCGCATTTTTAGATGAACAGATCTCGTTTTTATCCATTCCCCGGGTGATCGAATCCGTGCTGAACGAATTGCCTGCCCATCTCGTCACCTGTCTGGACGATGTGCTTGGTGCCGATACCGATGCGCGTCGCGCCGCTAAACAACAAATATCTAAATTAATTAAATGATTACGCTATTGGCTTTTGTCGGTGCAATCGCACTGCTGGTGGTGTTCCACGAATATGGGCACTACTGGGTGGCACGCCGCTTTGGGGTCAAAGTGCTGCGCTTCTCGTTGGGTTTCGGCAAGGTTATCTATCGCAAACGTTTCGCCAATTCTGATACCGAATGGGTGATTTCTGCGATCCCGTTAGGTGGCTACGTAAAAATGCTGGACGAGCGCGAAGGCGAGGTGTTGCCAGGTGAACTGGACCAGGCGTTCAACCGAAAGCCAGTGTTGCAGAGGATGGCTATCGTCGCTGCCGGACCGCTGGCCAATTTTCTGCTGGCCATCGTGCTGTACTGGATCTTGTTCATGCACGGCGTTCCGGGCTTGAAGCCTGTGATAGGCGAGGTGCCTCAGGGTACGCCTGCAGCGATGGCGCAGATGCAGTCCGGTGAGACGATCCTCAGTATCAATGGTGAGGCTGTTCCGAGCTGGCAGGAACTGCGCTGGACGTTGCTGACGCAAGCACTGCAACAGGGCGAGGTAATAATCGAAGCGCAAAGTTCCAGTGGCACAACGTTGTCTCACTCGTTAAGTTTAAGCACCCTGGAAGCTGCCGATCTGGACGGCGAGTTCCTCGACAAGCTTGGCCTGCATCTTAATCAGCCTGTCCTTTTGCCTGTCATCGGCAAGCTGAGTGAAGGGGGCGTCGCTAAGCGCGCCGGATTGCAAGAGGGAGATGTCGTGTTGCGCGTTAATGGGCTGTCTGTGTCGAGCTGGAGCGCCTTGGTAGACTTAGTGCGTGCGCATCCGGGGCAAACCTTGTCGCTTGATATAAAGCGCGGTGAGATTCTCGTGAGCCTTGCCGTGATTCCGCAAACAGTTCTCGAGTCAGGCAAAACGGTCGGCAAGATCGGCGCGGCGCCCAAGGTGGATCAGGCGGCCGTCGATGCCATGTATGTCGAAGTGAGTTATGGCCCGCTCGAAGCACTCACTCAGTCGCTGAAGAAGACGTTTGATACTTCGGTTATCAGCCTGAAAATGCTGGGTAAAATGGTGATGGGTGACGTTTCCATGAAGAATCTGAGCGGCCCGATCACCATCGCGGATTACGCAGGTCAGTCTGCGCATATGGGGCTGGTGGCCTATCTCGGCTTCCTGGCTTTGATCAGCATCAGTCTGGGCGTATTAAATTTGCTGCCGGTTCCCTTATTGGATGGCGGGCACTTGCTGTATTATGTCGCCGAATTGCTGAAAGGTAGCCCGGTCTCCGAACAGGCCTGGGAAATCGGTCAAAAGATTGGCATTGCATTGCTGGGTACTTTGATGGTTTTTGCCATCTATAACGATATCAACCGCCTCATCTCTGGTTAGTAATAAATGAACAAAACAAAACTTGCAGGAATTATTTCACTGTTATTCATGTCACCCGCCTGGGCGATCACCCCGTTCACCGTCAAGGATATCCGTGTTGAAGGCATACAGCGCACCGAAGCGGGTACCGTGTTCAGCTATTTGCCGGTTAAAGTCGGCGAGACGATGAATGACGAGCAGGCAGCGGTCGCAATACGTGCCTTGTATGGCACGGGGTTTTTCAAGGATGTACGCCTCGAAGTAGAGCAGGGTGTGTTGATCGTGCTGGTTAAAGAGCGTCCGTCGATTGCCAGCATTCAGGTCAACGGGGTCAAGGACTTTCCCAAAGATCAGCTCAAGGACAACATGAAATATGCAGGCCTGGCTGAGGCGCGTATCTTCGATAAAGGTGCGCTGGAAAAGGCGACACAGGATTTGAAACGGCAGTATGTGGCACGCGGCAAGTATGGTGTGACGATCAATACCAAAGTTGCCGAGCTGGAGCGCAATCGCGTCGGCATCGTGTTCGATGTGGTGGAAGGCGATGTTTCCAAGATCAAACAGATCAACATCGTGGGAAATAAAGTCTACTCCGAAGATGCGCTGCTGGATTTGATGAAGCTCAGCACGCCGGACTGGTGGAGTTTTTTCAGCAAGAGCGATCAGTACTCCAAACCAAAGCTGTCAGCGGATATGGAGGCGATGCGTTCGTTCTACATGGATAGCGGTTATCTGGAGTTCAATATCAATTCCACACAGATTTCCATTACGCCGGACAAGAAGGACATCTATATCACCATCAATGTTACTGAAGGTGATAAGTACACGGTTTCCAAAGTGGCTGTGTCAGGCAATACCCTGGTAGCGAAGGAAGAAATCGAGAAGCTCATCCAGGTTAAACCGGGCGATGCTTTTTCCCGTAAGGCATTGTCCGAAACCAGCAAGCTGGTCGGTGAGCGCCTGGCGGCCGAAGGGTATGCTTTCGCCAACGTCAATGCGATTCCTGATTTGAACAAGGTAAAGCATGAAGTGGCTTTCAACTTTGTGGTTGATCCTGGGCAGCGCGTCTATATCCGCCGCATCAATATCTCAGGAAACACCAAGACTCGCGATGAGGTGATACGCCGCGAATTCCGTCAGGTCGAAGGCGCCTGGTTTGATGTGACAAAAATCAAGAAATCCAAACAACGTGCCGACCGGTTGAATTTTTTCTCTGAAGTCAACGTGGAAACGCCCGCCGTGCAAGGTACGGCTGACCAGATGGACGTCAATGTCTCAGTGAAAGAGAAATCCACCGGTAATTTTACGGTGGGTGCGGGGATAAGCCAGGGTGAAGGCCTGGTGCTCAGCGGCGGCGTTTCGCAAGCCAACTTGTTCGGTAGCGGCAATATGCTCGCAACCCAGCTCAATACCAGCAAAATTAACCAGAACGTTTCAGTTTCCTATACCAATCCTTACTATACCGACGAGGGTGTCAGTCGCGGATTTGACGTATACCAGCGCAAGACCAATGCGACCAGTACCGTCATGAGCCAATACACCTCTTCTACCACAGGGGCAGGGGTTCGTTTCGGGGTGCCTATCAGCGAGGATCAAAGCGTATCGTTTGGTTTGTCTGCTGAAAAATCCAGTATTGGTTTGACCGCGCTAAGTCCGCTCTCCTATCGAAATTACGTCAGTACGTTTGGCAGCACGAATACCACCGTGCTGGGAACGTTGGGCTGGGGGCGTGATAGCCGCGACAGCGCGATATACACCACCGAGGGTACGGTGCAACGCGCGTATATGGAAGTTGCCTTGCCGGTAATGGATATGCGCTATTACAAGTTAAACTACGAACATCAGTGGTATTACCCGATATCCTCAGACTTTACCCTGATGATGAATGGTCTGGCAGGCGCAGGTGCAGGCTATGGTGGCAAACAAATGCCATTCTTTAAAAACTTTTACGCGGGCGGTACCGGATCGGTACGCGGTTATGAAGCCAACTCACTGGGGCCACGCGATATTAATAATTTTTCGCTGGGCGGACATCGTCGGGTTGCCGGCAGCATGGAAGTCATGACCCCGATACCCGGGATCAAGGATAGATCCGTACGCCTGAGCGGATTCCTGGATGGTGGCGCCGTGTATGGAACTTATGCAACGGGTGGTTTACCCGGAAGTGCCGGGATGCGATATTCATACGGCGCAGCGGTCACCTGGTTGTCACCGATGGGGCCGCTCAAGTTCAGTTATGGCCTGCCGCTGAATAAGCAAGCCGTGGATAAATTGCAGGCGTTCCAGTTCACGTTGGGTACAATGTTTTAATAAACCAGGATTCAGGATTCAGGATTCAGGATTCAGGAGTGCGGAATGCGGATTAATGAGGATAATGCGATGAAAACTAAAATTAAATTGGCCGTCTTGGCTGCATTGCTATCAGCAGGTTCGGCTGTAGCCGGGGATTTTAAAGTAGGTGTAGTGGATACCGAGCGGGTATTGCGTGAATCGCTGCCTGCGGTAAAAGCCGAAAAGAAAATTGAAAAAGAATTTTCCGGGCGCGATCAGGAAATCAAGAAGACCATGAAGCAGGCAAAAGACTTGCAAGCCTTGCTGGAAAAAGATGCCTCCGGCCTGAGTGAGGCCGATCATCGCAACAAGGAACGTGAGTTGAGTGCGCTGAATGTCAACCTGCAACGCATGCAGCGCGAGTTTCGCGAAGATTTGAGCCTGCGCAAGAATGAAGAGTTGGCGGTAGTGCTGGAGCGCGCGAACAAGGCGATTCAGTCGATTGCAGAGTCTGAAAAGTATGACCTGATTTTGCAGGAAGCGGTCTATCGCAATCCGAAGATCGATATCACCGATAAGGTGATCAAAAATCTTGCCGCAGACAAGGCTGACAGTAAGTAAGTATGTCCTACACGTTAGCAGAGATTGCAGCGCGCATCGGCGGGCGAGTATTGGGCGACGCCGGGGTGCGAATTTCTCAAATTAACACGCTGGAGCGGGCTGATTCTTCCCAGATCAGTTTTCTGACCAACAGCAAATACCATGCCCAGTTAGCTTCAACGAATGCCGGGGCTGTGATTCTTGGGGAAGCCGATGCAGATGCGACCGGTTTGCCGCGCATCATCTCAGCGAATCCTTACGCTTACTTTGCCAAAGTTTCAGCCTTGCTGAATCCCTTTCCTCAAACACTGCCGGGCGTGCATTCCAGCGCGGTCGTGGGTGAGGGCGCGCAGATCGATCCTGCTGCCAGCATTGCCGCAATGGCGGTGGTAGGCCGTGGTGTCATAATCGGCGCGCACTCGGTCATTGGTGAGGGCTGCGTGATCGGCGATAACGTCGTCATCGGTCGCAATGCGCGTTTGTATCCGAGGGTGGTGATTTATCACGGCTGCGTGATCGGCGATAATCTGATTGCCCATTCCGGTGTGGTGATCGGCGCCGATGGCTTCGGCATCGCGATGGATGAGGGACACTGGATCAAGATTCCGCAAATCGGTCGGGTGGTGATCGGCTCGGATGTGGAGATCGGCGCGAATACCACGATCGATCGCGGCGCGCTGGACGACACGGTGATCGAAGACGGCGTGAAGCTGGACAATCAGATTCAGATCGCACACAACGTACGTATCGGTGCGCACACGGCGATTGCCGGATGTGTGGGTATCGCGGGCAGCACGACAATCGGGAAATACTGTCAGATTGGCGGCAGCGCGGGCATATTGGGGCATCTGAAAATCGCAGACAACGTGGTGATCGCAGCCTTCAGTCTGATCGGTAAATCCATCAGGGAAGCCGGTTCCTATGCGGCCATTTTTCCCTTTAGCAAGACGGACGACTGGCGCAAAAATGCGGTGCACCTGCGTCATCTGGATGACATGGCACAGCGGATAAAAAGGTTAGAGCAGCAATTGTCAAAACAAGAATCATTGAAAGGTAGTACAGCATGAGTACAAAATCCGAAACCACCGCGCACGCGATGGACATCCACGCAATTCTTGAAAGCTTGCCGCACCGTTACCCGTTTTTGCTGGTGGACAGGGTGTTATCGGTTGAGCCTGGGAAAAGCATCGTCGCGCTGAAAAACGTCACGATCAATGAACCGTTCTTTCCCGGGCATTACCCGCATCATCCTGTGATGCCGGGAGTGCTGATTATCGAGGCGATGGCGCAAGTGGCCGCCTTGCTGTCATTCGAGACACTGGAAAGTAAACCGGATGAAAAAACGGTGTATTACTTCGCGGGTATCGACGGCGCGCGTTTCAAGCGTCCGGTCACGCCTGGCGACCAGCTGATCATCAAGGTAGCGCTGATTCGCAGCATGCGTGGCGTGTACAAGTTCAAAGCCATTGCCGAAGTAGACGGGCAACTGGCAGCCGAAGCCGAACTGATGTGTACCGTTAAAACGGTGGCCTGATGATACACCCGACCGCTATCGTTCATCCGAATGCCAAACTTGCCGACGGAGTCGAGGTCGGTGCGTATTCGATCATCGGCGAGCATGTGGAGATCGGTGCCGGTACGGTGGTAGGTCCCCATGTGGTGATCAACGGCCATACGACGATCGGTCAGCACAATCATATTTTTCAGTTCTGTTCGCTGGGCGAAATTCCGCAGGACAAGAAATATGCGAATGAGCCTACCCGCCTCGAGATCGGCGATCACAATATCATCCGCGAGTTTTGCACCTTTAATCTAGGTACGGCTCAGGATGTTGGCGTGACGCGCGTGGGGAACAACAACTGGATCATGGCTTATGTGCATCTGGCGCACGATTGCCAGGTCGGCAATCACACCATTTTTGCCAATAACGCCCAGCTGGCCGGACACGTCGAGGTTGGGGATTACGCGATACTGGGCGGTTTTACCGTGGTTCACCAGTTCGTCAGAATTGGCGCGCACATCATCACCGGCATGGGCACCATCTTGTTGCAGGATGTGCCGCCTTACGTGCTCGTTTCCGGCAATCCCAGCGCGCCGCATGGCATCAACTCTGAAGGTCTCAAGCGACGCGGATTTTCCAGCGCGTCCATTATGGCGATCAAGCGTGCCTATAAGACGCTGTATAAATCGGGGTTAAGTCTGGCTGACGCTCAAGCTGCCATCGGGCAGGTGGAACAGGCCGAGTTGCAACCATTGGCAGATTTTCTGGCTAATTCACCACGCGGTATCGTTCGCTAACAGGTTTTATCAATGACGCAGCAAAAAATTGTAATAGGTATCGTCGCGGGCGAAGCATCGGGTGATCTGCTCGCCAGTCATTTGATGGCGGCATTGAAACTCGCACGTCCGGAGGTGGAATTCGTCGGTATCGGCGGCCCCAGGATGCAATCCGTCGGCATGCAGGTGTTGTATCCGATGGAAAAGCTGGCGGTGTTCGGTTATGTCGAGGTGCTGCGTCATTATCGTGAGATCACAGGGATACGCCGTAAGCTGCGTGCCTATTTTTTAGCTAATCGTCCGTCCTTGTTTATTGCGGTGGATGCGCCGGATTTCAATCTTGATCTTGAACGCGTCCTCAAGCGGCATGGCATTCCCACCATTCATTACGTCAGTCCGTCAATCTGGGCCTGGCGCGGTGAGCGTATCAAAAAGATCAGGCGTGCAGTGACCCACATGCTGGCGCTGTTCCCGCATGAGCCGAAAATTTACCGGGATGCGGGGGTGCCGGTGGACTATGTCGGCCATCCTCTGGCCGACATGCTGCCCCAGCTGCCTAATCGTGACCGGATGCGCGAGACGATGCGCATCCCGCTGCAAATCAAAGTTTTTGCATTGTTGCCCGGCAGCCGCCAAAGCGAGGTCAAACAGCTGGCAGGTCTTTATATCGAGACGGCACGCCTGATCCTGCAACAATTCCCTGAAGCCCGCTTTCTGGTGCCATTGGCGAGTCGCGAAACACGCATCATTTTCGAGCAGGCGATTTATGATTGCAATGCGGATGATTTACCGTTTTCCCTGCTGTTCGGGCATGCGCAGGACGCGATGATTGCGGCCGATATCGTGCTGGTGGCGTCCGGCACGGCGACGCTGGAATGCGCCTTGCTCAAACGGCCTATGGTCATTACTTATCGCCTGAATCCGATGACATGGCGGATGATGAAGCGTAAAAGCTATTTACCTTATTTCGGTTTGCCGAACATTCTGTGCGGACGGTTTGTCGTGCCGGAGTTGATGCAGGAAGATGCGACTGCTGAAAATCTGGCACAGGCTCTGCTGAATTTGTTGCATGATCAGGATGCAGTGGCGCGGCTCGAAGTTATATTTAACGAATTGCATAAAACGCTGCGTCAGAACACCGCACAAAAAGCGGCTGCGGCCATCCTGCCGTACCTGCCAGCCGCGTGATGCCGCTGTTCAGCGAGATGGTGCAGGGGGAAGGACAGCTCAATCTGCTCATCTGTGGCGTTGATGAAGCCGGACGCGGTCCGCTGGCGGGACCTGTGAGTGCCGCTGCCGTGATTCTCGATCCTGCAAATCCCATTCCCGGCCTGAATGATTCAAAAAAACTATCCGAAAAACAACGCGAGCGCTTAGCTCCGATGATCCGTGAACGCGCACTGGCCTGGGCTGTGGCCTATGCCTCCGTTGAGGAAATCGACCAGCTCAACATCCTGCAAGCCACGCTGCTGGCGATGAAGCGTGCGGTGCTGGCCTTGCCCATCCAGCCGCAGATGGTGCTGGTGGACGGTCTGTACTGCCCTGATACCGGTATTCGCAGTGAAGCCATCGTAAAAGGGGATAGTAAAGTCGCCGCCATTTCCGCAGCTTCGATTTTGGCGAAAACCTCACGCGACGCACTGATGCTGCAACTGCATGAACAATACCCGGCTTACGGTCTTGACATCCATAAAGGCTATCCCACCGCAGCACACCTGGCCGCGTTGCGCGAACACGGTGTCAGCGAAATCCATCGAAGAAGTTTCAAGCCTGTGCGGCAGCTGTTGGGCGACCGCCCGGTTGCTTGAGAGTCTCGCCGTCGAGACACCCGCTACTCAGCGTTAGCAGTTGAACAGGTTTGATTGACCGATATCGACGCCCGGGTAAGCCATCCGCACAGAAAATTGAGGACTCCTCAAAATCATACGAAAACCAGTTTATCTTCGCTGATATGAAAAATGCCGCCTTCTCTGGGCTCTGTCACGGTGTAATGTTCCAGTCCTATGCGTATTTCGGCGCCGCCAAAAACGTGTTTTTCTACTATCACTTGCGCGCCATCGGCGAGACTGATTGCCTTGTTCAATTCGATTTTTTCCAGCCTTAGCGCTTCAATTTCAGCGTTGAGGGCATCGCGTGTCGCCACCGCTGTTTTGACGGTTTCCGGCGGTATGCGGCCAGGGTTCAAGCGGATTAATTCGAGCAGCTTGATAATGTCGGCTAGTTTGTGTTCCGCAGTTTCGCGATCTTTGACGGCAGCGTTGAGACGTTCATGCAGGCTTTGATCTGCTCCTGCAATGACCACCGTCTTCAGGCCTGCGGGCGCGCCGATATTTCGTGCTTTGACCAGCATCGTGGCGTGGATGATGCCGCCGATAATGTCTCCTTTGCGGCTGTTTTCACCGCCAACGATAATTTGGTGCCCTGCGGTCAGTTCGCTTAGCATGGCAATGTCGTGGATGAAGATGCCGCTTCCGGCTGAGATGTGGGCGTTCTGCACAAAGCGTGCGGTGCATGAGCCACTGCATTTGATGGCGGCGCGGAATTTATCGTTCGAAGTGGCGTGTAACTCAGAGGCGCCTATGATGCCCCCTTTTACGACAATGTCGCCGCCCGCGTCCAGCAGGGCATTTTCGACTGTGCCGTCGACATAGATATCGCCGGATGCTTTGATGCTCATGTCTGCATGAACATCCCCAGATACATGTACGGTTCCCAGAAAGGAGATGTTGCCGGTACGCAGGTCAACATCCTTGACGGTATAGATCGGATCTACCGATACCCCGTCTTTTAATACCATCGGGCTGCCGGAGATCGCGGCAAGCAGCAAATTTGAATCGTCCGGATCGGGAGTGGCTCCATCAAGTTTGGTCGCAAATACGACTTTTTTCCCGGGCTTGACGGGAATTATTTTCCCGGTCACTGTTTCTCCCGGTTCGCCGTCGGTCGGTGCAACTATCCGCATCAGTTGATCCCCGGCGTGAACGGCAACAACTTCGCCCAGCTCGCGGAAGTCGGCCAGGCCGTGTTCGTCAAGATGAGGATTCTTTTCTTTCATGCGGGGTAAGAGGGTTTCAAATTTCCCGTCTTGTCCTGCCACGAGCGGCTTGCCACTGGCGATCTGTATGTTGTCCCCGCCGTCCGTGAGCACCTGATCGATGGCTTCAAGATCGAGTGCTGCGGTGATTCCCTTGTGTTCAGCGTCCTGCAGGATGTCTGATCTTTGAACCGGAGCGCCGCCCAGCGGCAGCGTGCAGCTTAAGTAGGCGGCCATCTGATTGGCATCGAGGCGGATCAAAAATTTGCCGTCCAATGCTTCTCCCACCGCAATTTCGAAGGCTTTGCCGGAATTGTATTTGGCCGTTGCCTCTTCAAGGGACGACTGGTGAATGCTATACCCGCCAAATCCGGCGGCATTGATGGCCTGCATCAACTCATGAATAGTAATGGCATCCGTGCCTCCCTCAGGGGCGAAAGAGGCTATTACCTTTTGTCCTTTTTCATCCAGATGGATAGACAGATATTTCAAGTGTGCATCTTCCAGCATCGTTATTCCCCTTATTCCATTGCCAGACAGCGGACATGAACCATTATCACGGACAACAACTGGTATACAAAATTTTGTGTTCTTCACGAATGGCAGCTTCTGGCGAACTCGTCCATCGGTCATGCCAATTACCTTGCTGAAACCGGACACTCATCAGACGCGCCACCCGGGACAAAGGAGAGACTGATATTCCGGCAACATGCGCGCACTTAACCCTGTTTCAGCAACGCCTCAAACTGTTCAATCGGCATCGGTTTGCCAAACAAATATCCCTGGTAGCAGGCGCAGCCACTGCCCAGGAGTTGTTGTTGTTGATCTTCCGTCTCGACCCCTTCGGCAATAACATCCAGATTCAGGTTGCGTGCCATGGCGATGATGGTGCTTACGATCGCCTTGTCACTGCCATCGACGGCAAGGTCGCGCACGAACGACTGGTCTATCTTGAGCTGATCGAGTGGCAGCCGTTTGAGGTATTGCAGGGATGAGTAGCCGGTGCCGAAATCGTCCAACGAGAACTGAACACCGAGTTCTTTCAACGCGTTCATGGTTGCAATGGTGTCCTCGATATTCTCCAGAAACAGGCCTTCCGTCAATTCCAGCTTGAGTCGCATCGGGTTGATGTCATGGCTTTGCACGACAGCTCGCACTTGCGCCACGAAATCCTTCTGGTTGAATTGCTTTGCACTCACGTTTACCGCCAGAACCAGATCGAGGGTGAGCGCATCTTGCTGCCAGGCCTTGAGTTGTGCGCATGCCGTCTCCAGAACCCATCGTCCGATAGGCAGTATCAGCCCTGTTTCTTCTGCCAGCGGAATGAATTGAGCCGGCGACACCAACCCGCGTTCAGGGTGTAGCCAGCGGATCAATACCTCAGCCCCCAACGGACGTCGCAAACTATCCACCTGAATCTGGTAGTGCAATTGGAATTGCCGGCTTTCAAGCGCTTTGTGTAATTCTTCTTCGAGACTAGCGCGGGCGTTGACGGCCTGCTGCATCCTCGGGTCGAAGAAGCGCAAGGTATTGCGGCCGGCTTTCTTGGATTGATACATGGCGATGTCGGCTTGTTTCAACAGCTCATCAATCGCCTGATTGTGGCCGTTGAACAGCGTGGCGCCGATACTGGGGGTGCTGCGATGTTCGTGCGAGGCAAGCTGGTATAGTTGGCCTAGCGTTGCGAGAATTTTCTCGCCGATGTCTTCCGTCTGCGCCGCCGCTTCAATGGTGTGCTCACTCAAGTCTTCCAGCATCACCACGAACTCGTCACCGCCAATGCGAGCCACGGTATCGCCTTCTCGCATGCAGGATTCCAGTCGCTGGGCTACCTGTTGCAAGAGCAGATCCCCGATGTCATGACCGAGCGTATCGTTAATGGTCTTGAAATTGTCCAGGTCAATAAACAGCAGCGCACCTTTCCGGCCGCTGCGCGTACTGGAAGCCAAT
>JAUSNM010000050.1 GCA_030645535.1 Gallionella sp.
GCTGGCCAACTCGCGGGCAAGCTGTTCTGCGGCAGAACGGTCACAGCGGGGCACGAGGAACACAAATTCGTCGCCTCCCATCCGTGCGATTTCGGCGCGACCGCTTATCCGGTTGCGGAAGCGCAGGGCGAGATCCTTGATTACCTCGTCACCTCCCGGATGGCCGAACGATTCATTGATACGCTTGAAGCGATCCAGATCGACCCAGATGGCGGCGAACGGCTGGTGCGTCGAGGCGGCAGTGAATCTGTCGGCTGTCTGCAGGCAACCAAATCGATCCAGCAGTCCGGTGAGGGGATCGATGCTGTTCATATGGCCAATTGGTGTGATGTGCGGCGGTGAAAAAAAATCAAAAGATGCACTTCTGACTATTGAACTGCCTGGGAAATCTGCTTTCACGCCTTACCCCTTCTTGAAATTGTGCCCTGAAATACAAATTTATTGAAGCTTGCAGATGCTCTCTAATGGGCGCTAATTTACCGGGGACAGGATTGAAGCTCAAGCCCGTCCGGACATAATCAAAAAATCGGAATGAGCGGCGCATTTGACCAGATAAATGATTAAAAATCAAAGATGAACGATTGTGTTTTTAGCCGTGGTGAATCGCATGATAAATCGAAGATGCTTTTACAACAACCATGGCGGCTCGTTACGATGAGCGCTCGTTACAAATTGATACAAAAAAGGTGAGTAATTTACATTTGGCAATCTATCTGTTTTTAAAAAAATCTGTAATATTGACAACAGGTTGTCGATCGTGACAATCAAATCATAATCGAATATTGGCGGCTTCCAGACTTGCTGAGCGTATCGCTGCCGAGTTTGAATACCTGTGGCAAACGGCACTCCGGCAGGAAGCTGGAAATTATTGGCCCAGATGGCTCGATGAGGATCGCGCCATCAACTTTTCCCAGCCGGTTGACATCATCATGCGGCAAGTCCGCGCATTTGGCGATCTGAAATGCATGGCGACGATCAACAATACGACCATATTCATCCATCGCGCAAAAGGCTAGGGCGAGCCACATTCGTCACTTCCCGGTGCGGTGGTGCATGCAAGCAATCTTGTTCTGGTCGTTGCTGTTGCCGACGGATTTATTGCCATTACCGAATGGAGCGTCAACGCGCCGGGAGCAATTGTTTCAAACGTGAGGCGTTGAAGCTGCCGACTCCGGGCAGAGGGACTCGCTCAAATACAAATGGCTTACGACAAAATATCGTAAGCCATTGAATATATTGGTGGGAGGTACTGGGGTCGAACCAGTGGCCCTTGCAGTGTGAGTGCAATGCTCTACCGCTGAGCTAACCTCCCTTTTTGAGGGCGTGAATTTAAGCATAATCCGCTGAGCGCAGTCAATTTATTTATGCAGGCGGCGTGCAAAGCTCGTAAAATGTTCCCCCTTTTGTTTAATTGTTAGGCCGTTATGACTATACGTACCCGTTTTGCTCCCAGTCCGACAGGTTATCTGCATATAGGCGGCGCACGCACTGCCTTGTTTTCATGGGCTTATGCCAGAAAATTGGGCGGTACTTTCATTCTGCGCATTGAAGACACCGATCTTGAGCGCTCGTCTCAGGCGTCAGTGCAGGCGATTCTGGACGGGATGTCCTGGTTGAATCTGGGGTACGACGAGGGTCCGTTCTACCAGATGCAGCGCATGGATCGCTACAAGGAAGTACTGGGGCAGTTGATCGAGGCGGGGCATGCCTATTACTGTTACACCACGCCTGATGAACTGGAAGCGATGCGGGAAGCGATGCGGGTTCGCGGCGAGAAGCCGCGCTACGATGGCAGCTGGCGTCCGGAGGCAGGCCGGGTTCTGCCCACGCCGCCTGAAGGCGTTGTGCCGGTGGTGCGTTTCAAGAACCCGCTGCACGGCGTTGCGGCGTGGGATGATATGGTCAAGGGGCGGATTGTTTTCGAAAATAGTGAGCTCGACGATCTGATCATCGCCCGTCCTGACGGCACGCCGACCTATAATTTCTGCGTGGTGGTGGACGATCTGGATATGGGTATCACGCAGGTGATACGCGGCGACGATCACGTCAATAACACGCCGCGCCAGATCAATATTCTCAAAGCCTTAGGTGCAACCTTGCCGCAATATGCGCATGTGCCGATGATACTGGGCAGCGATGGTGAGCGGCTGTCCAAGCGTCATGGTGCGGTGAGCGTCATGCAATATGCCGAAGATGGCTTTCTGCCTGAGGCGCTGATCAACTATCTGACGCGCCTGGGTTGGTCGCATGGTGACGAGGAGGTTTTCTCGGTTGAGCAATTCGTCGAATGGTTTGATCTGGAACATATCAGCAAATCGGCGGCGCAATTCAATCCGGAAAAATTGCGCTGGCTGAATCAGCACTATATCAAGCTGGCTGATAACCAGCGACTGGCGGAGCTGACAGGCGGACACCTGATGGCGCGCGGTGTGACAGTGAGCAACACGCCGCAACTGGAGGCTGTGATTGCCTTGTATAAGGGACGTGTGGCGACTTTGCTTGAACTGGCGGATGAGGCTGAGGTGTTCTATATCGAAGTGCATCCGGATCAGGCGCTGCTCGATGAGCAACTGTTGCCGGAGGTAATGCCTGCTTTACGGGAACTTCATCAGCGTTTTGCCGATGTTGTCTGGGAAGCTCCTGAGCTGGCTGCCCTGATCAAGGAATTGCTGGCTAAACATAACCTTAAGATGCCAAAGCTGGCGATGCCGTTGCGCGTGATGCTGGTAGGACAGACGCACACGCCATCGGTCGATGCGGTGTTGGCCTTGTTTCCGCGCGAGACCGTATTGGCGCGTATGGCTAAATATTTATAGAAACCGGAGAAAACGCTTTACACGCAAGGGCTGTATCCATATAATGCCGGCTCTTCGAAGTAGGGGGGTATAGCTCAGCTGGGAGAGCGCTTGCATGGCATGCAAGAGGTCAGCAGTTCGATCCTGCTTATCTCCACCATTGAAGAATGTTTTAAGTTACGTCCCTATCGTCTAGAGGCCTAGGACATCGCCCTTTCACGGCGGTAACACGAGTTCGAATCTCGTTGGGGACGCCAGAATAAGGTTGTTGTAAATAAGCGTGTTTTTTTACGCTGTTTGCAACTTTGAGGCCTTGAGCCAGCACTCAAGGCTTTGTTATAAAGAATCAACGTCCCTATCGTCTAGAGGCCTAGGACATCGCCCTTTCACGGCGGTAACACGAGTTCGAATCTCGTTGGGGACGCCATACAAAAACAGTTGCGCAGCAAAGTGTTAATTTGCGTTAACCAGTGCAACTGAACAGAAAAAGCCGGATGATATCCGGTTTTTTTTCGTTCATAAAATGTCGCCTTCCCGTTCTTTGGCCTCCCATGAACCTTTGCCCCGGACGGTATTCATATCTTATGATCGAGTTCCTGTCCGGCCTGAACAGACACACTTGGGAAATTCCCGCCGCCAAGGTAAGTCGTTTTATCCTCCGCTTTTTGAATAAATCGTTAACCGCGCGTTCAACGCCGGCTCGGGATTATCCTCAAGCAGCTGATGAACTACTGGCTTTGACTAAGGACTTACTGAACCTTCAGCAGTCTTATCCGGCAATGTTCGGTCTCATTGGATCTTGATTTCTGATCGTGCGGCTGTGGGCATCGCAGCGAAATGAGGCGAGCTGATGCAGGTTGATTCAGCGGCGTGATTGCTCTGTCCTGAGTCGTTTGAGACGTTGAAGGGCGATGCGGTACGTCAGCAGGATGCCCCATGGACAACGTCATCAACAAATACAAAAGTTGGGTTTCTTGCATAATTCGGCCACCTCCACGGTTATCCCGATTTGCTACAAGTGTGCAGTCTTTCAGTCTTATCCCGATTTGCTACGAATGCGTAGTCTTTCAGTTTTATGGCCTGTAAGCAATATGCCTGAATGCCTAGATAATTCGGCCTAGTCAACTGATGCATCTGTCCACGAAACGATACTCGCAGGGATATCGCTTTAGCTTGTGTTCTTTACTCCAGTTCTGTTCGTGATTTTGCGAGCATCCGCAGGATTGCCTGCCTAACCCTTTTGCGAGCATCCGCTGGGCGGATTGCCTGCTTACACCGTTTCGTGTTTTTTGCGAGTTATTGCTCTGTGTGCAATATCCCTGCGAGAATCATTTCGTGGACAATTAGTTTTTGAATGTCAGTCGGACTGCGGCATATGCGTCCAGTAGCGGCGGTGCGTCTTGCGGTAGCGCTCAACGGTCATCTCTTGTGCGTTCATATCGACCAGAATCGCGCCGTCCTGATCCGAGCGTAGCAGCGTTGCGCCGCTGTCGATATAACGTTGCAGGATTTCTGCCCTGGGATGGCCGAAGCGGTTGCGGTAACCGACGGTGAACACGGCGTAGTCGGGCAATACGGCATCGACAAACGCTACGTCTGATGAACTCGAACTGCCGTGATGGGGGACAACCAGCAAGCTGGCGGGAAGCTGGCCGGCATGTTTGTCGAGCAGGCGCTGTTCGCCGCGCTTCTCGATATCCCCTGCCAGCAGGATATGTTGATTGCCTGTGCTGATGCGCAACACGCAACTCTGGTTATTATCGTGAGGCTTTGAGTTGATGGGGTTGTTGTGACCCGGGTGCAGGATTTCGAATCCCACGCCGTCCCAGTTCCAGCTCATTCCATCCTGGCAGCGGCGGATCTCGCCCGACATGGCCGCTTTGAGCTTGTCGACAGGAAACGATGACGATACCCAGCCGACAGGCATGGCTTGCAAGATAGAAGCCGTGCCGCCGGTGTGGTCCATGTCATCGTGACTTAAAATCAGGCCGTCAAGTGTGCTGACGCCGATGAAATGCAGGCCGGGAATCAGAATGCGATTGCCGCTGTCGGCGTCCCCTGAGAAATCAGGCCCGGTGTCATAGAGCAGGGCGTGATGGCGGGTGATGGCTGCTGCCGACAAGCCCTGTCCGACATCGAAGACAATCAGGCGTAAGGAGCCTGTCACAGGTGGTTCGGGACCGTTTAAAAACATCGGCAGCATCAGCAGCAGTCCCAGATGGCGCGCCGGAAAACCATAAGGTGCCAATATCCATATCACGCCCAGCATGCCAAAAACGATGCTCCATGCAGGCGGGGCATGCTGTATCCACACGGCTTCAGGCAAATCGCTCAAGAATTGCAGCGGAATCATCGTCCAGTCCATCACGATATGCGCCAGCCAAAGCGGTACCTCTGTCGGCAACGCAGCGCCCAGCAAGGCCAGCGGCACGACGATCAGGCTCACCAGCGGAATCGCGATGGCATTGGCGACGGGGGAGACCAGCGAGACTTGCCCGAACAGCGCCAGCAGCAGCGGAATCAGACCGATGCTCATCGCCCACTGTACGGTCGCGTATTCGCGTAACAGCTGCAAGAACCTGTCGAGTCTCCGGGGCGAAGTTGATGGCCTGTACGCCTGTATGGAAAACGCCGAAAGACGATCGCCCCGGTTATCGACGCGCCTGATGCGGTGGGCTGTGACGTAAAGTATCAGTGCCACCGCACCGAATGACAGCCAGAAACCGGGTGCCAGTACCGCCCAGGGATCGGGAAGCAACACGCCGAGCAGGGCGATGCTGAGTATCTGAGCGAGCGAAAAATTGCGATTCAGCCAGAGTGCGCAGGCCACAGCGGCGACCATGTACACGGTGCGCTGCGCGGGTACGCCAAAGCCTGCCAACAGCGAATAACCATAGGCCACCAGCAAGGCGGCGATTGCGGCGGCGCGGCGTGCCGGGAGCCAAAGGGTGAGCGCAGTGCTGCGTCGCCACAGCCAGTAAATCAGCGCAAATCCGATGCCCGCCAGCATGGTGATATGCAGGCCCGAGATGCTCATCAGATGAATGACTCCGGTGCGTCTGAATACCTGCCACTGAGCGTCGCTGATGCTGCCCTGATCGCCGATAGCCAGGGCCGTCAATACGCCGGTGTAGGGAGCGCTGCCCAGCGTGGCGTTATATTTGTCGCGAACCGCTTCGCGCCAGGCCTCTATCCGGTAGGACATGCCGGCGGCCCTCGCATCCAGTCGATGATTGTCGCCCTTCATGTGCACATAACCTGTTGCGCGCACATTGTTTTCCAGCGCCCACAACTCGAAATCGAGACCGTGCGGATTGCTGCTGCCATGCGGCTGTTTCAGACGCACTGTGAGTTGCCAGCGCTCGCCGGCGTGCAGTGCGATCGGTTCGTTGCGCGGATCGAAATAGGTGGCAAGGTAGATTCGCTCCGGTACGCTGACGTTAACGGGACGTTCGCGCAGCGAGACAGCATTCCTCTCTCCCGTCTGCGGGGAAGCGTTAAGAGAGAGGGGGCGGGCATCATCTGGTGCATTGCCATGCACGTCAGGGGTGAGCGTTTTTTCGACATCGAAGCCGAACCGCAATCCGCGCTCGGTTATATGCGGCAATTCGGCAACCACACCGATAAGCTCGATGTCGCGTCCCTGCCATTCCTCCGGCAGGCTGACGGCCAGCCGTTGTTCGCCCTGCCAGGCGGCGTGAAAAAAACCTGTGCCGCAGGCAAAGGCGGCGATTAACAGCGTGCGGGCAAGTTGTTGCGCCCTCGTTCGGGTTGGAATCAGCAGCGCGAAGGGGAAGCCCACCAGCAGCCAGGCCCAGTAAAAGGGCGGCAGCAAGGCTTGCTGTTGCAGCAGCCACACGCCGAGTGTGAAGAAAAGGGTGAAGAGAACCATGCGCGTAGCGTAGCGCGCGGCTAGAATGCCGTCATGCGAAAAATTTTACACAAGTTCCTGCCGCATCACGAAACGGTAAAAAATAACCGCTGGCTCAAGCCGTTTGGCAGCTGGTTGCACGAGCCGAATCTGTGGCATCTGCATCGCCGGGGGGTAGCCGGTGGCGTGGCGGTCGGCTTGTTTTGCGGGCTGATCCCGGGGCCGTTACAGATGATTGCCGCCACGTTGCTGGCGGTGCTGTTGCGCGTCAATTTGCCGGTCGCGCTGTTTGCCACGCTGTATACCAACCCGTTCACCATCGTGCCGCTGTATTTGCTGGCATACCAACTCGGCGCGTGGGTGAGCGGCGCGCAAAACGGCTTGCTGGTATCGCAACTGGCGTTTCCGGAGTTGCACTGGCAAAACTTGGGGGGCGAGTTGTGGGGCTGGCTGGCACAGCTGGGAAAACCGTTGCTGATCGGCTTGCCATTGCTGGCGGCGGGGCTGGCGATTATCGGCTATGTCGCGGTGCGATTGGCGTGGCGGGTGGCGGTTGTTTGGAAATGGCATGCCCGAAAACGGCGACGTGCTGTTTGATTTTAAAATCTATCTCGCGCCAAGACGCCAAGACGCCAAGAAATGCGAAACTATACAGCTGTTTATCAACGACCTGCCTGTGCCATATTCGGTACGGCAGACAGGTTCAATTGGCGTATGTTTTTTAACAAGATATTGTTTTTCCTTAGCGTCTTGGCGTCTTTGCGCGAGGTGGGTAAGCAGGGATGATGCTCAATGAGCATCAACTCGCAGACTATTTTTTAACACGCTGCGTTGTGTAACACCCCGTCTATCAACTTCAAACTTTTTTGCATGCGCCCTGCCAGTTCCAAATCGTGGGTGACGACGATGAAGCTGGTGCCCAGTTGCTCGTTGAGTTGCTGCATCAGATCGAACAGGGCTTCCGCGCTGTTGCGATCCAGATTGCCGGTCGGCTCATCCGCCAGCACACAGGCAGGCTCGGTGACCAGTGCACGCGCCACCGCCGTGCGTTGACGCTCGCCGCCGGACAGCTCAGAGGGCAGATGCTGGACGCGATGCGCGAGCCCCACTTTTGCCAGCATCGCGGCGGCAACCGGTTCCGCATCTGCGCGCTTCATGCCGCGTATCAGCAGCGGCATTGCGACGTTTTCAAGGGCTGTGAATTCCGGCAGCAAATGGTGGAACTGATAGACGAAGCCTAACGACTGGTTGCGGATGTCGCCGCGCTGCGTCTCGTTCATTTTCTGCACGTCCTGCCCGAGTATCTGCACGCTGCCACTGCTGGCATTGTCGAGGCCCCCTAACAAGTGCAGCAGGGTACTCTTGCCTGAACCTGAAGATCCAACGATGGCAATGCGTTCGCCGCGCGCAACTTCCAGATTGACGCTTTTGAGCACAGGAACTTGCAGTTTGCCTAGCGTGAAGGTTTTGCTCAAGTCGCGGCAGGAAATGACGGTTTCCGGTTTCCAGTTTCCGGTTTTCAGTCCGTTGTCCTCAGTTCTTTTTTCTGCATCCTGTATCCTGTTGTTTGAATCCTCGATCCACGATCCACGATCCTCAATCCTGTTCTTATTCATAGCGTAGCGCCTCCGCAGGTTGTGTTTTTGATGCGCGGTAGCTCGGATACAGCGTCGCAATCAGGCTGATCAGGAAGGACAAACCCGCCACCAGCAACACTTCCGTGTAGCGCAGATCGGATGGCAGTTCGCTGATGTAATACACGTCTTTTGCCAGAAATTGCACGCCGAACAGGTGTTCGATGAACGGTATCACCACGTTAAGGTTGAGTGCCAGCAGAATGCCGCCCAGGCTGCCCGCCAGCGTGCCGATCAGGCCGATCACCACGCCCTGCACGATGAAGATTTTCATGATGCTGCGAGGGGATGCACCGAGGGTGCGCAAAATGGCGATGTCGGCCTGTTTGTCGGTGACCGCCATCACCAGCGTGGATACGATGTTGAATGCGGCAACCGCGACGATCAGCGACAGGATGATGAACATCATTTTCTTTTCCATCTGCACCGCGCGGAAATAGTTGCTGTTCTGATGCGTCCAGTCGTTGGCGAACAAGCCTTGCGGCAACTGGCTTTGCAACTCGGCGGCCACGTCAGGCGCTTTGTCGATCTCGCGCAATTTAGTGCTGATGCCGGTCACCGCATCATCCAGTTGGAACAGCTTTTGCGCATCGTTGATGTTGATCAGAGCCAGGCTGTTGTCATAAGGCGCCATGCCGATCTCGAAGATGCCCACCACGCGGAATTGCTTCAGGCGCGGCATCATCCCGGCCGGCGTGATCGAACCCTGCGGCGCGATCAGCATGACTTTTTCGCCCATTCGCACGCCCAGTGCACGGGCCAGGTCAGAGCCCAGCACGATGCCGAATTCTGTGCCGCGCAAATCGGACAGTTTGCCGGCCTTGATTTTGTTGGCAAGATCGGTGATGGCGGTCTCTTTCGCAGGGTCGATGCCGCGCACCATCACGCCCTGCACGCTCTGGCCGAACGACAACATGCCTTGACCTGCCACATAGGGAGCCGAGGCCAGTACTTGCGGGTGGTGGGAAACCGTATCCAGAACGGATTGCCAGTTATTCATCCGCCCGCCGTCAGCGACCACTTCCAGATGAGGGGATGCGCCCAGCATGCGCGCGCGGATTTCCTTCTGGAAGCCGTTCATCACCGACAGCACGACGATCAGTGCCATCACGCCCAGGCCCATGCCCAGCATGGAAATCAGCGAAATGAAGGATATGAAATGGTTGCGCCGCTTGGCTCGCGTGTAGCGCAGGCCGATGAACAGTTCGTAGGGTTGCAAGGTAGGGTCGTCGTAAGTGATGGAACGGGCGACAGTTTGCCACAAGCGGGCTGTTGGTGACAGCATGTTCACCGGTGTGAAACAGGTAAAATGGCACAATGAACAATCCGGCAGGGGATGCGATATGCACGGGTCAAGCATTAACGACGACTAGCTACGCTCTGACAAGGTAGCGCTTTGGTATTATCATGCCAGCATGAATGCGCCAAAACTGATGCTGAATTTTGTTTAAAATCAGGCCTGTCGCTGCCGTTTAAATTTTAGAGGATTTTTTATGCTGACCATCGACCTTGAATTAGAAGAATCACTACAGGCTATCGCCAAACAAGAGCATAGCTCACCAAATGAAATTATTAAAAAGCTGGTTAGTCAGTATCTTAGCCAAAAGAAATCGTCTGAATTAGTAACCGATATTGTGAAGGATCTACCGGAATTCCCCTGTTTTGCCAATCAGGACCCGTTGCAGCTACAAAGGGCAATGCGCGATGAATGGAATTAAGTATTTGCTGGATACAAATATCATCATCGGACTGCTTGAACGGCAGCCCGTTGTTTTAGATTTATTTTTGGCCAGGCAAGTCAAAATCGACGAATGTGCCTACGCCTCAATCACCCGCATGGAGTTATTAAGTTTTCCCGCGATTACCTTTCCTGAAAAACAGGCGATTGAATCTTTATTGGTGCGTATGGTGTATCTCGCCATTACTTCCGCC
>JAUSNM010000024.1 GCA_030645535.1 Gallionella sp.
CCTTTGCAAGCTGCGCAGGTAATCCGTCGTTTGCGCCTCGAATACTGAAGCCGCCGCATCCTGTGCGGTTTTTCTGACCGATTCGGTATTGGCAGCAAGTTGTTTGCCCAGCAATACCGATCCGGCAATGCCGGCTGTCAAAACCACAACAGCGGCAACCGCCCCCTGCCAGTTAAAACCGCCTGAAGCCAGCATCCCGATGGCCCCGAGTACGGCCGGAAGCACCGGATAAGCCCAATATTTGTTTTGTTCTGTAGACATGCTTTCATTTCACCCGGTTCGTCATGACGCTGTTTAGATTTCATATTTTCCCGCAGCATGCCGGCCACGAAGGGTCAGTTGTGCGTTGTGTGCCCGTTTCTATGGACGGCATAATGCGGGAATGGCAGATAAGAAAATATCGGCGGACATTTAAAGTTCTGGTAGGAATCCGATAGATGTGCAGTAGGAATAATCCTACTGCCAAGATGAGGATTTTTCGGGCAGCTAAGCGCATAAAAGCCTGCTAATAACTTGCCGCCATATGGTTATGCCAACAAAGCGGTTGAAGCCGCGGATAAATCGTCGGATAATCCGCCCCTGATTCCGAAAGCACAATAATGACTGAATATCTGTTGATCTTGCTGGGCGCGGTGTTTGTAAACAACATCGTGATGGTCAAGATTCTCGGGCTCTGCCCGTTCATGGGGGTTTCCAAGAAACTGGAGGCCGCTGTTGGCATGGGTGCGGCCACCACGTTCGTGCTGACGTTAGGTTCAGGTTCCAGCTACCTGATCAGTCATTACCTGCTGGGGCCGGATCTTGCCTACCTCACCACGCTGTCGTTCATCGTCGTGATCGCAGGAATCGTGCAGTTCACGGAAATGGTCGTGCAGAAAACCAGCCCGGAGCTGTACCAGACGCTGGGTATTTACCTGCCGCTGATTACCACCAACTGCGCGGTATTGGGCATTCCGCTGCTCAACGTGCAGGCCAAACACAATTTCATGGAATCCCTGATATTCGGCATGGGCGGCGCATTGGGTTTCACGCTGGTGATGATCCTGTTTGCCGGCCTGCGTGAGCGCATGGAAGGCGCGGATGTTCCCGGCATATTCAAAGGCTCGGCGATCGCGATGGTCACAGCAGGGCTGATGAGCCTGTCCTTCATGGGATTTTCCGGGTTGATCAAATAATGCTGAACGCTCTGCTGGCAATGGCGGCCATCGCCATCGCGCTGGGTGCGGTGTTGGGCTTTGCCGCGATCAAATTCCGCGTCGAAGGCAACCCGCTGGTGGACAAGATCGATGCCGTATTGCCGCAGACGCAGTGCGGCCAGTGTGGTTTTCCCGGCTGCAAACCCTATGCGACGGCGATTGCTGCGGGAGAAGCCGACATCAATCTGTGCCCGCCCGGCGGCGAAGAAGGCATCCACAAACTGGCCGATCTGCTCGGCATGGAATTCAAACCGTTCGGCGGCGCGACCGTTCCGAAACCAAAATCCGTGGCGCTCATCGACGAGTCCACCTGCATCGGCTGCACCTTGTGCATCCAGGCCTGCCCGGTAGATGCCATCGCGGGTGCGGCAAAGCAAATGCACACCATCATTGCATCGGAGTGCACCGGTTGCGAATTGTGCCTCGCCCCCTGCCCGGTAGACTGCATCAGCATGGTGCCGATCACTGACAGCGTCACCAACTGGAAGTGGAAATATCCCGTGTACGCCATGACACAATCCGGCAGCACTGCACAATGAGAACACTCTACCAATTCCACGGCGGGATCCATCCGCCCACCAACAAGACGCAATCGAACCTGACACCGATAAAGCAGGCAGCCCTTCCTGCAAAACTGATCATTCCGCTGCATCAGCATGTCGGCAACAGCGCCAGACCCGTGGTTGAAGCGGGACAACATGTGCTCAAAGGCCAGCTGATAGGCGCACCCGAAGGACATCTGTCCAGCGCGGTACACGCCCCCACTTCCGGCACGATTTCCGCCATCGATATGCAGCCGGTCGCGCACCCCTCCGGCATCCCTGATCTGTGCGTCACCCTGATCCCGGATGGCCGCGACGAATGGATTGAGCGTGAATCTTGCGACGACTGGCAAGGGCTGACCCACACCGAGTTGCGCCAGCGGCTGCGCCAGGCCGGCGTGGTCGGCTTAGGCGGCGCTGTGTTCCCCAGCGACATGAAGCTGTATGCGCACAAGCACAAAATCAAGACGCTGGTACTCAACGGCGCCGAATGCGAACCCTACATCACCTGCGACGACTTATTGATGCGCGAACGCGCAGCCGAGATATTGCTGGGCGTCGAGATGATGCGCGCTCTGCTATACGCCGAGGAAGTGCTGATCGGCATCGAGGACAACAAGCCTGAGGCGATCGCCGCAATGCGAGCTGCAGTGACAGCAGGCAAACACGAGCGCATGGAAGTGATCGCCGTGCCGACGGTCTATCCGGGCGGCGGCGCCAAGCAGCTGATCCGTGTACTCACCGGCATCGAAGTCGCAGCCGGCGTGCGCTCGACCAATCTGGGCGTGCAATGTTTCAACGTAGGCACCGCCTACAGTGCATGGCGTGCAATCCGTCACGGCGAACCGCTGATCTCGCGCATCGTCACCATCACCGGTAACGTAGGCCACCCGCAGAATTTCGAGGCGCTGATCGGCACGCCGATGGATGAGCTGGTAACCCAGGCTGATCAACTGCCTGGCACGACCGGCTACATCATGGGCGGGCCGATGATGGGCGTGCTTATGCCCTCCCAGCAGGTAGGCGTCATCAAGGCGACCAACTGCATCATCGCGGCATCGAACAAACTCTTCCCGAAAGCCGCACCCGCCCTGCCCTGCATCCGCTGCACGCGTTGCGTCGATGTCTGTCCGGCAGAGTTGCAGCCGCAGGAGCTATACTGGTTCTCAAAGGCAAAAAATCTGGACAAGGCCGAGGATTACCACCTGTTCGATTGTATCGAATGCGGCGCATGCAGCTATGTTTGCCCGAGCAACATTCCGCTGGTGCAGTATTACCGTTTTGCCAAGAGCGA
>JAUSNM010000053.1 GCA_030645535.1 Gallionella sp.
CGGCAAGTAGACCGGGGGACCTTTGGGCGCGACATGGGCAGCCGTTGCAGGCGCCCCCTCTTCGCCCTCCAAGGCGGCAGCGCGCTGCTTGCTGATAAAGTAAAAAGCCAGGCCGCCCGCCAACGCCAGCAACAGCACCACGGCGATGATGATGATCAACATCTTTTTGCCTTTGGCCGGTCTTTTAACGGGTTCGTCCGTTTCAGGCTTTGCTGCCTCAGGTTTGGTCGCCACTGGATTTCCTTGAAAAAAATGAATTGAAGCGCATTATTGAGCACATTCACGGCCATGACCGCTAAATGAGTCGGCAGAAAGCATCGCTTTGCGCAGTTTCTCGCCTGGCGCCTTTACACAAACATATCCAGCGCCCGGCCTACCGCCGGATTGACGCGCTGGCGCCCTGGCACCGGCGCAGCGTCCGGCGTGATCAGGCTGGTCTGGCCGCTCTGGCGGCTGTCCGCGCGATCACGTTGCTCCCGGGGTCCCGCGCCATTCTGACCCGAACTTCCCACCGAGACACCAGACAAGACCAAGCCTTCGCTCTTCAATACCTCTTTCAGGTGGGCCAACGCCCCTTCGAGCATCTGTCGAATTTCGGGCTGATCGGTGCGAAAACCAATGTGCGCCTGGTCCCCTTTGAGCGAGATTCTCACCGCAACGGCTTCGTCGCCGAAGCCATCGAGCTTCAACTCGGCGTTTTGAACCCCTTGTGTTGTCCAATAACTCACCGTGTCGGCCACCATCGACTCCAGCGACTGCGTCGGCGTGCTGGCCAGCGTGGCGGACGCGCTGACACGACTGCCCGCCAGCAAGGCCTGATGCCCCCAGGCACCTTCGACGCCCGCGTTGGCCGCCAACCCGGAAAACTTGTTGGCAAGACGCTGGGCCGGCTTGAGCAAAGTGTCACCGACTTCACCGCCCAGCAGCAGCCCCGACAACGCGGGTTCACGCGCAGCCAGGTCCAGGCGACCCGCTGGCGAGAGTCCCCGTGCGTCGCTCACCGCGCTAGCCAGACCGGACTGAAAATTGCCGCCCCCGGCTTTGCGGGGCGTGCCTACTGCGCTCTGCGCCGCTTCTTCCAGCAGCGCACTGACGGCTTGCTTCGCGTCTTGCGGGTTGCTGCTCAGAGGCACGGCCGCCAGCGTCGGGTCAGCGGCCAGTGCGGCTGGCGAC
>JAUSNM010000057.1 GCA_030645535.1 Gallionella sp.
ATATCCTCGCGTATCAGTGCATCGACGGCATCCCAGCTCGCCAGCTCCACATGGCCGCCGCCGAGTTCATCGGCCGCTTTCAGGAAACCCAGCATCTGACCGACATCCACACCGATTTCGCACACATTCAGTGCGCCACGGCGCTGCGATTCTTCACGCAAAAAATGATAAATAAACCAGTACCTCACCATCCTGATCGGATAGCCGATATGGCGTGCATCAGCAGGAATCCCGTAATTATCGCTCTGGAAAGCCGGATTGTTTTTCAGGAAATCCACATCCCAACTTAATTGCTTTATTGCCATTTTTAAAACACCTCTTTTTGATGGCGGGTTACGCTGCGCTCTTGTACCCTTTAGGGTAAACCCACCCTACACCGCGACCGGATACGAACCTAAAATTTTCATGAACGCGGCCGCCTGCTTCAGCTCGGCCAGCGCTTTTGCAACATGAGTATCAGACTGATGGCCTTCAATATCCACGTAAAACACATATTCCCACAAGCCGGAACGCGACGGACGAGACTCAAATTTAGTCATACTCACGCCGTGTTTCGCCAGGGACGTCAGCAAATCATGCACCGCACCGGGACGATTGCTGGCCGACAACACCATCGATGTCTTGTCATTTCCGGAAGCAGCGACCTGCTGTTTACCCAGCACCAGAAAACGCGTGGTGTTTCTGGCATCATCCTCGATATTTTCCACGCAGACGTTCAAACCGAAGTGTCCTGCCGCCTGAACGCCTGCAATCGCAGCACTGTTCGGATGCCCGGCTGCAAGTCTTGCAGCTTCCGCGTTGCTGGCGACGGCGATGCGGGCGGCATGAGGCAGATTCACGTTCAGCCAGCCCTGACATTGTCCTAACGACTGGGGATGCGAATACACCGTCTGAATGGTGCTCAACTCACACTGTTTGGAGAGCAGGCACTGATGTATCGCCAGCATCACCTCGCCACAGACCTGCAGCGTGCTTTGCAACAGCAAATCCAGCGTGCGACCGATCGCACCTTCGGTAGAATTTTCCACCGGTACGACACCGTATTGAACCGCGCCGCTTTCAACCGCACGGAACACATCGTCTATCGTCGCGCACGACTGTCCCTCTACCGCGCTGCCAAAGCGTTTGAGTGCCGCCGCCTCGGTAAAGGTGCCTTCCGGCCCCAGATAGGCCACAGATAACGGCGCTTCCAGCGCGCGGCATTGCGACATCACTTCAGTGAACAGCGCGGCGATTGCCGCATTGCTCAACGGGCCGGGATTGGCGTCTTGCAGGCGCCTCAGCACCTGCGCCTCGCGTTCCGGGCGCAGCACCACGCCATCCTCCTTGAGGTGGCCAATCTTCTGGGCAAGGGCGGCGCGCTGATTGACCAGTCTCATCAACTCGTCATCCAGCCCGTCAATCTGTTCACGACACTGTTTCAACTTTTCGCTCATTGTGTTTCCGGTAAAGGCAGGTTACGCACCATCAGCACACCCTGAATGGCTTCGATTTTGGCGATCAATTCGTCTGGTACAGCCGAGTCGGTATCTACCAGCGTGTACGCCATTTCGCCGCGCGACTTGTTCATCATTGTGTGGATATTAATGCCCGCTTTGGCTAGCGCGGTAGAAATCTGCCCCAGCATGTTCGGCACGTTGGCATTGGCAACAGACAGACGATGCATCGATTCGCGCGGCATGGTCAACGTCGGGAAATTCACCGTGTTAGTGATGTTGCCATGTTCCAGATACTCGCGCACCTGATCCACCACCATCGCTGCGCAGTTCTCCTCGGCCTCGATGGTAGATGCACCCAGATGCGGCAGCGTCACCACATTCGCCTGCCCCTGTAATTTTTGCGCGGGAAAATCGCACACATAAGCGCGCAGATGTTTGGCATGCAATCCTGCCAGCACTGCATCGCAGTCCACAATCGCATCGCGCGAGAAGTTCAGCAACACGGCACCCGGCTTCATCGCATCAACACGCGCAGCGTTAATCAGGCCGCGAGTCGCCTCCAGCAGTGGCACATGCAGCGTGACGAAATCGCTGTGACGTAGCAATTCCTCGATGCTTTGCGCTTTTTTCACGCTGGAAGACAGGCTCCACGCGCCTTCGACCGTGATTTCAGGATCGTAACCCCAGACGCGCATCCCCAGATTCAGCGCGGTGTCCGCAACCTGCCGTCCGATCGCACCCAGCCCGATGACACCGAGGGTGCGACTGCGCAACTCGATCCCGGCATAGTGCTTTTTACCATCTTCAACCAGCTTGTGCAGCGCCGCATCATCACCTTGCAAACCTGCTACAAATTGCAGCGCCGGCACGATGTTGCGCGCCGCCAGCAACATGCCTGCGACAACCAACTCCTTGACCGCATTGGCATTGGCGCCTGCAGCATTGAACACCGGCACGCCGCGCGCACTCATCCGGGCGACGGGCACGTTGTTGGTGCCCGCTCCTGCACGCGCAATCGCTTTCACGCTGACGGGAATTTCCATGTCGTGCATGACTTGTGAACGCACCAGAATAGCGTCAGGTTCAGCAATGTCGCCTGCCACCAGGTAGGCGGCTGCCGGGAAGCGTTTCAGCCCTGCGGCTGAAATCTTGTTCAGCGTGAGAATGCGGTATGGGTTGTCCATAGCGGTAAATTAAGCGTTTTGTTCTGCAAATTCGTTCATGAATTGCACCAGCGCCTGCACCCCTGCCAGCGGCATCGCATTGTAGATCGACGCGCGCATGCCGCCTACCGAACGGTGCCCCTTGAGTTGCAACAAGCCGCGCGCTTCAGCTTGTTTCACAAATGCGCCATCGAGGGCTGCATCCTTCAGCGTGAAAGGCACATTCATGCGCGAGCGGTTATCCAGCGCTACCGGACAGTTGTAGAAACCATGACTCCCGTCGATTGCCCCGTACAGCAGATTGGCCTTGGCGATATTGGTTTTCTCCATCGCGGCGATTCCGCCGTTCTTCTTCAACATCTGGAACACCAGCCCTGCGATGTAAATGCCGTAAGTCGGCGGCGTGTTGTACATCGAATCGTTGTCGGCGTGTGTCTTGTAGTCCAGCATGGTCGGCGTACCTGCTACCACCAGACCTATCAAATCCTCGCGCACGATAACGATGGTCAAACCTGCCGGACCGATGTTCTTCTGCGCACCGGCATAAATCAGGCCGAACTTAGACACGTCGATCGGGCGTGACAGAATATTCGAGGACATATCGGCCACCAGCGGCACGTCGCCCGCTTCAGGCAGCCAGTCAAACTCAACGCCACCGATCGTTTCATTGGGGGTGATGTGCAGATAAGCCGCTTCAGGGTCACACTTCCAGGCTGAGAAACCTGGCACGTAAGAAAAGTTCTTGTCAGCACTGGTCGCGACCACATTCACTGCGCCATATTTCTTCGCCTCGGAGATGGCTTTCTTGGACCACTCACCGGTATTCAGGTAATCCGCAGACGTCTTGCCGCGCAGCAGGTTCATTGGAATCATGGCGAACTGCTGACTGGCGCCGCCTTGCAGGAACAACACCTTGTAATTGGCAGGAATACCCATCAACTCGCGCAAATCGGCTTCAGCTTGCGCCGCGATGCCCATGAATTCGCGGCCGCGATGCGACATTTCCATCACCGACATCCCGCTGCCGTGCCAGTCAAGCATTTCAGCTTGCGCCTGTTGCAACACTTCTTTCGGCAATACTGCCGGACCCGCGCTAAAGTTGTAGATAGTCATACTGTCTTTCTCCAAA
>JAUSNM010000064.1 GCA_030645535.1 Gallionella sp.
CTCCAGCCAGTGCTGCACTTTGATCATCGCCAGCTTGATCAAGTCCGCTGCCGTGCCCTGCATAGGCGCGTTGATCGCGGCGCGTTCCGCACCCTGACGTTTCATGGCATTGCTGCTGTTGATCTCCGGCAGCCATAAACGACGGCCAAACACGGTTTCGACGTAGCCTTGCTGCTTCGCCACCAGTCGCGTGCTGTCCATGTAGCTTTTAACACCCGGATAGCGCGCGAAGTAACGATCGATGTAGGCTTGCGCCGCACCCCGCTCGATCCCGAGTTGTTTGGCCAGACCGAACGCGGACATGCCGTAGATCAGCCCGAAATTGATCACCTTCGCATAGCGGCGTTGCTCCGACGTCACATCCGCCGGGGTTGTCATGAAAATTTCGGCAGCCGTGGCACGGTGCACGTCCTCGTTGTTGGCAAATGCCTGCAACAGGCCGGCATCGCCTGACAAATGCGCCATGATGCGCAACTCGATCTGCGAATAATCCGCTGCGACGATGCAACTGCCGGCAGGCGCGATAAAAGCTTCGCGGATGCGACGGCCCTCTAGACTGCGAACCGGGATGTTTTGCAGGTTGGGATCGCTGGATGCCAGACGCCCGGTTACCGCCACGGCTTGCGAATAACTGGTATGCACCCGACCGGTACGACGATTCACCATCTTCGGCAGCTTGTCGGTATAGGTGGATTTGAGCTTCGCCATGCCGCGATATTCCAGCAACAGTTTGGGCAGCGGATAATCCAGCGCCAGCTCCTGCAGCACCTCTTCATCGGTGGACGGCGCGCCGCTCGGCGTTTTCTTTTTAACCGGCAGCTTCAGCTTGTCGAACAATATCTCCTGAATCTGCTTGGGCGAATTCAGGTTGAACGGCTGATCGGCGGCCTCGTGTGCACGCGCCTCCAGTTCGACGAGTTTCACACCCAGTTCATGGCTCTGGACATGCAGCAGATTGCTGTCGAGCAGCACGCCGTTACGCTCCATCGTATAGAGCACATGCATGGCCGGCAGCTCGATGTCCCGGTACACATGTTGCAAGCCGCTCACCGCTTCGATTTGGGGGCTGAGCGCCTGATGCAACTGCAGGGTGATATCGGCATCTTCGGCCGCATAGTGTGTGGCGATATCCAGATCGACCTGATCGAAGCAAATCTGCTTCGCCCCTTTGCCCGCCACATCGATAAAACTGATGGTTTTCACGTTGAGATGGCGCAGCGCCAGGCTGTCCATGTCGTGTGACTTGTGACTCTCCAGCACGTAAGATTCTAAAAGTGTATCGTCGTGTATGCCTGACAGGTTGATGCCGTGATTGGCAAAAATATGCTTGTCGAATTTGAGGCTCTGCCCGACCTTCTTGTGCTGATCGCTTTCCAGCCAGGGTTTGAGACGGGCCAACGTCCGGCTGCGATCGAGCTGATCCGGCGCACCCGGATAGACATGCGCAAGCGGCAGGTAGGCAGCCTGATGAGGCGTGATGGACAACGAGATGCCGACCAGCTGCGCATCCATCACATCAAGACCTGTCGTCTCGGTATCCACACAGACCAGATCTGCTGCGAGCAGTTTTTCCAGCCAGGCGTCGAGCTGCGCCTCATTCAGTATCGTCTGGTAATGCGCACTATCGGTACGAATTGATTCATCGCCTGAAAAATCAGGCGCAGCGGATTCACCAGCAGGTGTAACAGGAAACTCGGAAGGCGCTTTTCCCCCACCCTGAGATGAGGAGGGAATAGCAACTGCGTGCGCACCACTCTCTCCCCCAACCCCTCTGATAGAACTACTAGCCATTTGACTAGGCTGCCCAACGACGCCAGCCAAGTCGCTGGTTATCCCGCCTGCGGGAGAGGGTAGTGAGAGTTCGCGCAGCCAGGTCTTGAATTCCAGCCGCTCGTACAGGCGAGCCAGTTGTTCCTTGTCCTGCGGCGGCGCGATCAGTTCGTCCAAAGCAGGCAACTTGTCCACGTCACATTTCACGGTGATCAGCTGTTTGGCCTGCGGCAGCCAGTCCAGGGCATTGCGCAGATTGACGCCGACTACGCCGCCGATCGTATCGGCGCAGCGCATCAGATTATCCAGCGTGCCATGCTGGGTTAACCATTTCACCGCAGTCTTGGGGCCGACTTTTTCCACACCCGGCACGTTATCCACCGTATCGCCTATCAGCGACAGATAATCCACGATCAACTCCGGCGGCACACCAAACTTGGCCGTCACGCCGGCAATATCCAGCGTTTCGTTGTTCATGGTGTTGATCAGCGTCACATGCTCGTTGACCAGCTGCGCGAGATCCTTATCGCCGGTCGCGATGATGCAGCGCACACCATTCTCTGATGCCTGCCGCGCCAGCGTACCGATCACGTCATCCGCCTCCACGCCGTCTATCATGGCGATTTTCCAACCGGAGGCTGCAATAGCCTGATGCAGCGGCTCGATTTGCTGCGCCAGATCGGCGGGCATGGACGGACGATTAGCCTTATATTGCGGATACAGGTCATCGCGGAAGGTTTTACCTTTTGCGTCAAATACGCACAGGCTATAATCCGACGGGTAATCCTGGCGCAGGCGGCGCAACATATTGAGCACACCATAGATCGCCGCAGTCGGAAAACCTTCGCGATTGCGCATGTCGGGCATCGCATGGAACGCGCGGTACAGAAAAGATGAGCCGTCCACCAGAAGCAATGTTTTACTGTTATTAAGGTTCATTGTTATTCATTTTAATGAAGCTCATTTCATTCGCTTTAATGAAACTCACTTCGTTCGTTTTTCATTTATATTTATTGATAATTTTAAGGTACTGACATGAACAATACGCCGAAACTGCCTGTATCCGATATTCCCGAAGCATGGGATGCCAAAGAGGCGTGGCGTGTATTCGGCATTATGTCAGAATTTGTTTCCGCGACCGACCGCTTAGCCCAAATCCATCCTGCCGTCAGCATCTTCGGCAGCGCACGCACCCGGCCTGATCAGCCATATTACAAACTGGCCGAAGAAATTGCGCGATTGTTGTCCGACGCAGGTTTTTCAGTCATCTCCGGCGGCGGCCCCGGCATCATGGAAGCGGCCAACAAGGGCGCGTTTTACGGCAAATCGCCCAGCGTCGGCCTGAACATTCAATTGCCACATGAACAGTCCAACAATCCTTACCAAAATATCAGCCAGTCTTTCCAGCATTTTTTCGCGCGCAAGGTGATGTTCGTCAAATTCGCCAATGCTTACGTGGTGATGCCTGGCGGATTTGGCACGCTGGATGAATTAATGGAAGCCCTGACGCTGGTGCAAACCGGCAAGACGCGCCGCATTCCGATTATTCTGGTGGGCACAAAATTCTGGGGCGGCATGATCGAATGGTTCAAAACTGCACTGCTGGAAGAAAAAGTCATCCACCCGGAAGACATGGACTTGATCAAAATCATTGATGAGCCGCAAGAAATCGTCAACGCCATTTTTAAACACTACGAAACCTCGGGATTCGAACCTACCGAAGCGGAACGCGAACGGCAGCTTTACTTATAGCGAACAGGAGGCGTGTCTGCCGCGCCCCTGCTCCCGCCACTCGCTACCAGCTACCAGCTACCAGCTACTAGCTACTAGCTATTCACTTTTTCCCCGCCCAGCGCGCAGGTCAGATCAGTCAGCATCCTGGCCAGCTCGCCCGTCATCAGCGTGAAGTCAAGATCAAACATCTCGTCGGCGGTATCGGCCAGCGTGGTCGACTCTTCCTTGATGATGTCCAGAAACTCGAGGCGTTTGATTTGCAGCTGTTCGGTCAATACAAAGGAAATGCGGTCATTCCAGGTCAGACCCAGTCGGGTGGCGCGTTTGCCTGCTGCGATGTGAGCCAGGATTTCCTCGCCTTCCAGCGCATGATTGGCGTAACGCACCGTCGCTTTGCTCTCACCCGTGGCGCGCAGTTCCAGTTCGCGGTCTATCGTAAACCCCGCCGGTGCATTCTCTCCGGCCAACCAGTCGGTCATCGCGGCAACGGGGGAGAGTTCGGTGTGCAGCGGTTTGACCGGCAGATCGTCCAGCGTCTTGTTCAGGAATTCCAATAGTTCTTCAGCCTTGACGATCGAGGCTGCGTCGATGATCAGATAGCCATTGACCGGATCCAGCCAGGCGTAGGTTGTGCGCTGAATTGCAAACGCCCTGGGGAGCAGTTCTTCGGTAATCGCCTCCTTAAGGTCTTTCAGTTCTTTGCGGCCGACTTTGTAACCCTGTTGCGCCTCGATATCGGCGACACGCTCTTTGGCAAAGCGGGTGATGATGGTAGCGGGCAATAATTTTTGCTCAACGCCCAACGCAAACAGGATTTGCCCGTTGGCTGTATGCACCAGACGGTCATCGCCCCGGCAGGAAACCCATCCGCGACTTTGCTTGTCCAGACCGCTGCAAGGCTGCAAGGGCTTCTGTGCCAGTTTTTCCTGCAACGCAGCGGCCGTAATAGCGCAGTCGGCAGGCAGGCGATAAATAAAGATATTTTTAAACCACATGGCAGAACCCCCGGAAAACCGCCGATTATACAGACCCGCCAAATAAAACTGGAAGTCCCGAGGTATAAATTGAACAGCCCCCGAGTCGGGGTCTGACGTGCTTATGGTATGCTCATCAACAGTTTAGTTAGCCACACGCCTTTGATGAAATTTCTTTTGTTGTTTCTGTTACTGATAACCACCCCCGTACGAGCCGATCAGGATGACGATTTTCTGGCCGCCCGCGATGCGTTTCGCTCAGGCGATGCGTCCAAGTTGGCAATTCTTGCACAGCGCCTCCAGAACTCTCCGCTGGAAGTCTACACCGCCTATTACCAGCTGAGGATGAGGCTGGAAACCACGGATGTTGCACAAATTTTGTCCTATTTGGCGCGCCCTGACGATACGCCGCTGATAGACAAGATGCGCGCCGAATGGCTCAAGACGTTAGGCAAAAAACAGCAATGGGAGTTGTTCGACCGCGAGTATCCGCGCCTGATCAATGAAGATACCGAGCTTGCCTGTTACGCCTTGCAATCGAGGATGACAAACCACGGGCAGGCGGTATTGCATGATGCGCGCGAGCTGTGGCTCAGGGCGAAAGATCAGCCTGAGAGCTGCACCGTATTGGTTGAATCAGCCATCAACACCGGCGTGATTACCCAGCAGGATATCTGGCAACGGCTGCGCCAGGCTCTGGAGGCCGGCAATGTAACGCTTGCCAAGTCGCTTGCGGCGCGGCTGACCGGCAACCGTGCAATATCGGCCGCCGCACTCGATCGCGCGATGGAGAATCCCGCCCGTTACCTGGAAAAACAGCCTCTGGATAATGTTGGGCAGCGTGCCGTTGCATTGTTCGCCCTGCAACGCATGGCCAAACAATCACCGGATTTGGCTGCACAACGCTGGGATAACCTGGCGGTACATTTCCCCGAGAGCGAACAGCATTATTTCCTCGGCTGGCTGGCGTATGAGGCGGCGCGCAAGCACGATATGCGGGCACTGAAATGGTTCAAGCAGGCGGGAAACAGCCCTCTCACCGAGCAGCAATATGCCTGGCGATTGCGTGCGGCACTGCGCGTGCAGGATTGGCCTGATGTGTTGTCTGCCATCAATATGATGACCGAAGCGCAGCGCGGCGATGCTGCATGGCGATACTGGCGTGCGCGTGCCCTGCAAGCGACTGGCCGGCGTGCGGAAGCTTTGCAAATTTTCCTGCACTTGAGCACAGAACCTACTTTTTACGGGCAACTGGCCGGCGAAGAATTGGCCGATACGCCTGTACTCAGCACCATGCAGGCGAGTTATCAGCCCGGCCGTCAGGATATAGCGGCCATTGAACAATTGCCCGGCGTTAAGCGCTCACTGGCGTTGTATCGCATGGATTTGCGTACCGATGCGATGCGCGAATGGGCATGGTTGACACGCAATTTCAACGATCATGAGCTGATTGCCGCAGCTGAAATTGCAAGGCAGCATGAGATGTATGACCGGGCTATCAATACGGCTGATAAAACCGTGCTGGTACATGATTTCAGCCTGCGCTATCTGGCCCCCTACCGCTCGGCCATGCGCGAACATATACGGGAAAACAACCTCGAAGAAGCCTGGGTCTATGGCCTTATGCGTCAGGAAAGTCGTTTCGTGACCTCCGCAAAATCCGGGGTAGGTGCGTCGGGGCTGATGCAAGTCATGCCGACCACGGCGCGCTGGATAGCCAAGAAACTGGGGCTGAAGGACTACCGTGAATCATTGCTCCATCAGCTGGACACCAATCTGACCCTGGGCACGTACTACATGAAGAACATGTTGTCGTCATTGGATGACAGTCCGGTGCTGGCATCGGCCGCTTATAACGCGGGCCCGGGGCGTGCGAGGCGCTGGCGCGCGGAGGCGCCTCTGGAAGGCGCGATTTATACCGAGACGATTCCATTCGATGAAACCCGCGACTATGTGAAGAAGGTGATGAGCAACACGGTGTATTACGCCCGGCAATTCGGTGCTCCGCCACGTTCGCTGAAGCAGCGCGTGGGCATCATCGCCGGAAAACCGGCTGACACGACACTTATTGATGACAAGTCCCCGGGCGGAACGCAATGAGCGTTACCACTTACTGCGTGGGCGGTGCTGTGCGCGACAGATTACTGGGCTTGGCTGTAAAAGATCATGACTGGGTGGTCGTTGGCAGCACACCGGAAGCGATGGTGGCGCAGGGTTTTCAGCCGGTAGGCAAGGATTTCCCGGTTTTTTTGCATCCGGTAACCCATGAAGAATACGCACTGGCGCGCACCGAGCGCAAGACGGCGCGCGGCTATAAGGGTTTTGCCGTGTATGCGGCTCCCGATGTCACGCTGGAGCAGGATTTGCTGCGCCGTGATTTCACCGTCAATGCTATCGCTGAAGACGCAAAAGGTAATCTGATTGACCCGCATGGCGGCATCAATGATTTACGCGCCGGGATATTGCGGCATGTAAGCTCGGCGTTCAACGAAGATCCGGTACGCATCCTGCGTGCAGCACGCTTTGCAGCACGCTTCGGCTTTAGCATCGCCCCGGAAACCCTGATCTTGATGCGCGACATGGTGAGCAACGGCGAAGTGGATGCGCTGGTGCCCGAACGAGTCTGGCAGGAGTTGGCGCGCGGCCTGATGGAAGCAAACCCCTCGCGATTTTTTACCACGCTGCGCAGTTGCGGTGCACTCGGGACAATCATGCCTGAAGTGGATGCGCTGTTTGGCGTGCCGCAAGTGGCTCAATATCATCCTGAAATCGACTGCGGCCTCCACACCCTGCTGGTGGTGGATGACGCGGCACAGCATGGCTATCCGCTTGAAGTACGCTTTGCCGCACTGACCCATGATCTGGGCAAGGCCACGACCCCGGCAGACATTCTGCCGCGCCACATCGGCCATGAACTGCGCAGCGTGTGTCTGGTGAAAACGCTGTCTGAGCGCTTGCGTGCGACAGGTGAATGCCGTGATCTGGCCTTGCTGGCCGCGCGCTACCACGGGGATATTCACCGCGCACTGGAATTGCGCAGCGATACGATCATCAAATTATTCCAGTCCACTGACGCCTGGCGCCGCCCGGCGCGTTTTGCACAATTGCTGCAAGCCTGTGCATCCGATGCGCGCGGCCGACACGGGTGTGAGCATGATCTCTATCCGCAAGCTGATTATTTGCTGCAATTGCTGAGCGTTGCTCGCGCGGTGAATGCAGGTGAGATTGCGCGATTGTGTCAGGATAGCGGTACAATTCCTGCTGCGGTGCAACAGGCGCGCATCAGCGCGATCGAAAACCTAGTCAAGAAACGGGGATGTGAATGAAGAAGTGGATAGCCGGTATGTTATTTGTTGCAATGCCGTGTGTTGCATGGTCTGCGGATCAGGCTGGCAAAAAGGAGATGGATGCCAAATTTGACCAGCTGTTCAAGACCGTGGACAGCAACAGCGACGGCAAGATTTCCAAAGAAGAAGCCGAGATGAAAGCGCCTGCAATGGCAGACGGTTTCGATGCCATCGACACCAATCACGACAGCGGTTTGACCAAGGTGGAAATCAAGGCATTCACGGCAGGGTTGGAAAAAAAGCGCCGTGAGTTCCAGCAACGCTTAGGAAAGGCCGATAAAGACAAAAACGGCATGCTGTCGAAGGGAGAAGCCCGTGCGCTGCCCAATCTCAGCGCGCACTTTGACGAGATCGATGTCAGTCTGGACGGACAATTGAGCGTGAAGGAAATCTCGGATTATCTGCGCACCTTGACCAGCGCAGCTCCGGCAACTTCAACCGCGCTGAATTCTTCAGTCGTCCCGAGCACGCCAGCCAAGTAAACTTACAGCAAACGACTCAAGTCCCCTCGGGCGAATCCGGACAACGGATTCGCCCTGACTTCGACTCCGGCCAGGACAGGATTTTTGCTCAATGCGATGACTTTGAACAATTCACCCATTTCTGCCGGGCTGGTGAGCTTCTGCAACTGCGCCGACAGCGGTAAATATTCACGCAAGTTTTCGGGGGAAGTGTCGTTTAGCAGTTCGGTGATGCCATTGTTGATCAGAAAAAACGCCTGATTGGTGTAACCCGACAGTTCCAGACCGGCGTCGATACCACATTCGGCAATGTCGGTGAAATTGACATGTGCGGTAATATCCTGCAAACCGGGCAGGAAGAAAGGGGCGTCATGGGCACGGTGACGGTAATGGCACATCAGTGTGCCGGTAGAACGTTGAGGATGATAAAACTCGCGCGCCCCGAAGCCATAGTCGATGAACAACATGGTACCCAGCGTTAAGCGGCAGGCTAAGCTGTTAATCAGGCCGCGCGCTGCAAGGCAAATTTCGCTGACATAATCATCAGGCACGTTGATCTGCTGTGCGGCTTGCAGCAAGGCTGCGTCAACAATGGTGCGTTCCTGCCAGACAAAACCAGATTCGCTCCACGCAACGCCAATTTCGTTAATGGCGCTGTCTTGCCAGTGCACCCGATGAACCGGCAAGGCATCCAGCACTTCGTTGGCGACGATGGCGCCGCTGAAGGTATCCGGCAAGGCATCCAGCCAATGCACGCGGCTCAACAAATGCGGCAAGCGTTGTTGAATATGTTCCTGCTGGCGTGCACGCAAGTCTGCGCTCACCTCGAGAATGCAGTAGCTCTCCGGCAAGCTGCCTAGCTGCTCCAGTTCACCCAACATATCGGCCGCCAGTTTGCCGCTGCCAGCCCCCAATTCCAGAACGTGCGGCGCGCTGCCTGCCATGATCTCGGCGACTTGTCTGGCCAGCGTGCGTCCGAATAACGGCGAAAGTTCAGGTGCGGTGATGAAATCCCCGGCTTCACCGAATTTGTGCGCACCTGCCGTGTAATAGCCTAACCCGGGTGCGTACAAGGCCAGCTCCATGTAGCGAGCGAAAGCAATCCAGCCGCCCTGAGCTGTTATGTCGTGTCGGATAGCCTCGATCAGACGCTCGCTGTGTTGTGCTGCCTCATGGCCAGGGGCAGGGAGTGATGCATCAGGTAATGTAGACATGGTCAGGTATAATTCGCAAGAGTGCGAAGTTTAAAGGAGGGTGCGGTGCAAGGCAAAGTTATGTTGGTAACAGGGGGAGCTAAGCGAGTCGGGGCGGCAATTTGTCGTCGCCTGCACGCGTCGGGGGCCACCATCGCGCTGCATTACCGCACCTCAGAATCTGAGGCAATCGCGTTGCGAGACCAGCTCAATGAACTGCGTCCGGAAAGTGCAGCCGCATATTCGGCCGACCTGCTCGACCTTGCGGCCTTGCCACAACTGGTAGAGCAGGTTATAGCCCGGTTCGGGCGTCTGGATGTTTTGGTCAATAATGCATCCAGCTTCTATGCAACGCCGTTGGCGGGCGTGGATGAATCGCAGTGGCATGATCTGCTCGGCACCAATCTGCGTGCGCCGCTGTTTCTGGCACAAGCGGCGGCAGATGAGCTTCGCCGCCAGCATGGCTGCATCGTCAACATCGTGGACATTCATGCCGAACGCCCGATGCAAGGGCATCTGCTGTATAGCGTCGCGAAGGCGGGACTTGTCGCACTGACGCGCGGACTGGCGCAGGAAATGGCGCCACAAGTACGGGTGAATGCAGTAGCCCCGGGGGTCATACTCTGGCCCGACAGCAGTGATTGGAATGATGAAGTACAGCGGAAAAAAATTGTCGCGCATACGTTGCTCAAACGAGAAGGCGAACCGGATGACATCGCCAGGACTGTCGCCTTCCTGATACAGAATGCACCTTACATCACCGGACAGGTCATTTCGGTCGATGGCGGCAGAAGTATTAATATTTAACCTGAAACCCTTTTTTATCCACGAAATGATTCTTGCAGGAATATCGGCTAAGGCCAATAACTCGCAATCGGTTCTCGCAGGGATATTGGCGTTAGCCAATAACTCGCAAAAGCACGAACATTATTCTGGCAGGGATTATGCCCAGTGGGCATCATCCCTGCAAAAACCTGTTCGTGGACAGTATCTAACATCAGTCTTTATTTTGGAATTTTTATGAACGCAATCGCACAACCCATCCACTTCGACCATTCAGGCAACTTCAACAAACTCAAGGGGCGGCTGGAACACCAGGTCGGCAAGGCTATCTTCGACTTCAACATGATCGAGGACGGCGACTCGGTGATGGTGTGTTTGAGCGGTGGAAAAGATTCCTACACCCTGCTGGACATCCTGATCACCTTGCGCAAACGCGCGCCGATCGATTTTCGCATCGTCGCGATGAATCTGGATCAGAAGCAGCCTGGATTCCCCGCTGAAATCCTGCCCAATTATCTGAAGTCCTTGGGGATCGAATATCACATCGAGACGCAGGATACCTATTCCATCGTCAAGGAAAAAATCCCTGAAGGAAAAACCACCTGCTCGCTGTGTTCACGTCTGCGGCGCGGTATTATTTACCGCGTCGCGGGCGAATTGGGCGCTAACAAGATTGCACTGGGACATCATCGCGATGACATGATCGAAACCCTGTTCCTGAACCTGTTTTTTGCAGGAAAGCTCAAGGCGATGCCGCCAAAGCTGGTAACAGACAAGGGAGACCATATCGTAATCCGTCCATTGGCTTACTGTGTCGAAAAAGACATCGCCCGTTATGCACGCGGCATGGAATTTCCGATCATTCCCTGCAACTTGTGCGGATCGCAGGAAAATCTGCAGCGTCAGAACATCAAGGAAATGCTGGCCAATTGGGAGCGGCAGTATCCGGGACGCAACCAGACCATCTTCACTGCCATGCAGAACGTGGCGCCCTCACACCTGCTTGACGGAAATCTGTTTGATTTCAAGAATATGCTGTTGGGGCAAAACGTCGCAGAAGGCGACATAGCGTTTGACGACGCGCAGTAGAAGCGTAGTCTGCCCGGCAGTTCTGTTAACGAATGACGGCTTAGCGGAAGATCAATTCAAGGCGCCGGAATCCGCAAAGAGCCAGGCACCGAACTTGGCGACGTGCAGCTTCCGGATGCCTGAATAATTGACCCGCCCGAAGAGAGCCACTTGCGGCTTCAGGGCGTGAAATAATGAACAGCTAATTGCAGATCGGTGCCGGAACGACACGGTCAGCACGCCGTATAAAATGCGTTCGGATGAAATTACATGAATGCAAGATATAGCGCTTGTTTGGCGCAACAGGTGTATGAACTATGAAATTTATTTATCTGCTTGATCTTTGCGCAGTAGCAGTGTGCGCGATTACGGCAACGCTGGAAGCACGCCGCCGCGAACTGGATTGGTTCGGCGTGATCGTCATTGCAGTGATTGCGGGAATTGGTGGTGGTACCTTGCGAGACATCTTGCTGGGTCGATTGCCGGTGTATTGGATACATGACCCGATCTACGTCGTGGTTGGCGCGACCGCAGCAACCTTCACATTCTTTCTTGGTCGCCACCTGCGTTTGCCCAAGAATTTTTTCCTCATTCCTGATGCCATCGGACTCGCGTTATTTACCGTGATTGGCACCAGTGTTGCGATGAAGTTGGGCACCCCCTGGTTGATTGCGGCGTTGATGGGCGTAATCACCGGTGTATTCGGAGGCGTCATCAGAGATATCTTATGCAACGAGATTCCGCTGATTTTTCGCACTGATATTTACGCGACCGCATCACTGGCGGGTGCATTATTGCTGATCGCACTAGACAGCTACAGCGTCAACCACAACATCGCCATTGTGTTATCAATGGTCTGCATCATCCTCATCCGGCTGGTGGCGATACGCTGGCATATTCATTTGCCACGCTTGCGTGCGGATCGCTAAGAGAGAAGCACAACTGACTTTGAGTCTTCGGCTGGTCTCTGTTTGACCACCCGCTTTCTGGCATGAGTCTGTATGCTCTCGTCAGCTGTACCTGGCGAACGACCGGCTTAGGGCAGCGTAATACAAGTTTCCCCGCGCGGCGATACGCAGGTCATGGCTGCCGGTAAAACAGTTCCAACCGATAGCCGACCGGTCTGAGATCCGCGGTCTGCAGGCGCAGTTTGATGCTGATTTCATGGTTTGCTGCGAAGCCGGTTTGCAAGGTTTCATCAGCCGGCAAATAGTCAGCAGGCATGAACAAACGTCGTGCCAGGGTTTTGTCCTGATCGTCGTTGAGCGTCAGTGCCAGCGCGGGGAAGGCAAGTGTGTAACTGGCGCGGTTGCGCAACAAGGCGCTGAAGGTAATCTCGTTTTCGTGATCGGGTGTGGCTTCGAGACCGGATGATTCGATGCTCATCAGTTCAGATTGCTGTGGCAGCGGCACGCTGCATCTCAGCAAATGGCAATATCCCACCAGTGCGGGTTTGAGTGCCGGCAGGTGTGCGGCGAGGCTGACACGGAAGAAATAGACCGATTGTGCCACCAGCAGCAACACCAGAAAAAACGCGCCTGCGGCCCAGGGCCAAGTGCGACGTCCGCGCGTAAACGGGAGTTCATCCTTGACGACATCATGCTCCACCTGTTCAGCCTGTGACGCGTGTTCATCAACAGGCACTGTCTCGTCGGGCATGGACTCGCCAACTTGTTCAGCCACTGGCTGAGTTGCCGCTATCTGGCTGAAATCCAGTGCATCCTCGGATTCAGCCGCCGTTGATTCGGCAACTTCAGCAATGACTTCATCCTGAAGTTCGGGCTGGTCGGTTGGTGAAGCGCTGACACCTGCTACGGCTTCTTCAGAGGTTTCGTGCAACTCGCCAGTTGCGACAAGAGCCTCTTCAATGCCGAGCTCATCGATTAACTGATCAAGTTGCGGAGCACTCTGGTCCGGAATGAATACAGGACGAGCATCGAACGATTGCATGCAGTGGCCGCAGCGCACCATACCCTGATATGCAGTTAACTGCGCATCAGTAATTCTGAAGCGCGTCTCGCAGTGCGGGCAACGTGTCGTGCCATTCATCGGAACATTGCTCAGCGTTTGCGGCCGGACAGACATGACCAGCCATCTTCGAAAATAGGCGGATTCAGGTCAAACCATTGTTGATAGATGTTCATCACATCCTGAGCCTGCGCTTCAAGAATCCCTGACAGCACGATCTGTCCGCCCGTTCTTGTCGCATCTGCCAGCAACGGTGCTAACAGGCGCAGCGGATTGGTCAGAATATTCGCAACCACCAGGTCATAACTGCCTTTTGGCGCATTGTTCGGCAGATAAAACTGGACGTTATCAACATGATTGGCGATGGCGTTGTCGCGACTGGCAGTAACAGCCTGTGCATCCACGTCGACACCAACGGCGCGAGCAGCACCTAACTTGATCGCAGCAATCGCCAGAATGCCCGAGCCGCAACCATAATCCAGCACGCTTTCGCCGCCTGCCAGGTTGTTATCCAGCCAGCGCAGACACAGGCGCGTAGTGGGATGACTACCCGTGCCAAACGCCAGGCCCGGATCGAGCACGATATTGATTGCCTCAGGGTCAGCAGGGGTATGCCAGGTCGGCACGATCCACAGCCTGCCAGAGATCGGGATAGGCTCGAACTGAGACTGGGTCAGACGCACCCAGTCGTTGTCGGCCAGCGTTTCGATGCGGTGTTCGGGGAGTTCTGTCAGGCCGACGGCAGAAGCTGCCGCCTGAAAAATTCCGGCAACATCGCGATCTGCATCGAACAAGGCGCTGACACGATTGTGCTGCCAGACACCGGGCGGCGGCTCACCGGGCTCGCCGAAGATAGCCTGTTCATCTGGCGTGTCGGCATCGGCATCAAGTAAATCGACAGACAATGCGCCGTGTTCGAGCAACGCCTCGCTCAGCGCCTCGGCGTGTTTCGCATCTGTTTCTACAATGAGTGTCAGCCAGGCCATCATTTGTCCTTGTTGTGTTTGGCAAGACGCTCTTCCAGATAGTGGATGCTGGTGCCGCCACTCATGAAAGCTGCGTCCAGCAACAAATCGCGATGCAGTGCGATGTTGGTCTCGATCCCCTCCACCGCCATTTCGGACAAAGCCGTACGCATCCGCGCCATCGCCTGTTCACGAGTATCGCCATACGCGATGACCTTGCCTATCATCGAGTCGTAATGCGGTGGTACGTAGTAATTGTTATACGCATGTGAATCAACCCGGATGCCAGGGCCGCCGGGCGCGTGCCAGGAGGTGATGCGCCCCGGTGAGGGCGTGAATTTGTAGGGATGCTCGGCATTGATGCGGCATTCGATGGCGTGCCCGCGGAATTGAATATCACGTTGACGGAAGGCGAGCTTTTCGCCAGCTGCGATCAGAATTTGCTGCTGCACGATGTCAATGCCGGTAATCATCTCGGTAACGGGATGTTCGACCTGCACGCGTGTGTTCATTTCGATAAAGAAAAACTCACCGTTCTCATAGAGGAATTCGAAAGTACCGGCGCCGCGATAGCCGATTTTGCGACAAGCTTCGGCACAGCGTTCGCCTATCTTGTTGCGCAGACGTGCATTAAGCAGCGGAGCGGGCGCTTCTTCCATTACCTTCTGGTTGCGGCGTTGCATCGAGCAATCGCGCTCACCCAGATACACCGCGTTGCCATGTTGATCGGCCAATACCTGAAACTCGATGTGACGTGGATTTTCCAGATACTTTTCCATGTACACCGTGGGATTGTTGAATGCGGCCTGTGCTTCAGCTTTGGTCATAGTGACCGCATTGAGCAGTGCAGCCTCGGTGTGAACCACGCGCATGCCGCGCCCGCCACCGCCGCCCGACGCCTTGATAATGACCGGGTAGCCGATGCTGCGTGCAATCTTGATGACCTCGGCGGGATTGTCCGGCAGAGCACCTTCCACACCGGGCACGCAAGGCACGCCGGCTTTCGTCATGGCAATCTTGGCACTGACCTTGTCGCCCATCAGACGGATGGTTTCGGCGCGCGGACCGATAAAGACAAATCCGCACTTTTCTACACGTTCAGAAAAATCGGCGTTCTCGGAGAGGAAGCCGTAGCCGGGATGAATCGCCTGTGCATCGGTCACTTCTGCCGCGCTGATAATGGCGGGAATATTCAAATAACTCAGGTGTGACGGTGCCGGACCAATACAGACAGACTCATCGGCCAGCTTTACATACTTCGCATCGGCATCGGCTTCCGAATGCACAACGACCGTTTTAATGCCCATTTCGCGACAGGCGCGCTGGATACGCAACGCTATTTCACCGCGATTGGCGATCAGAATTTTTTCAAACATGGTGTGCTCCTGCGGTGAAACAGCTGCGACTTGCAGTCGCTACGCTATTTGGCTGCGCCGCTGCGTCGCCTGCTGGCGACTGGTCACCGCGATTAGCGATCAGAATTTTTTCAAACATGGTGGACTCCTGCGGTGAAACAGCTGCAACTTGCAGTCGCCACGCTATTTGGCTGCGCCGCTGCGTCGCAAGCTGGCGACTGGTCACCGCGATTGGCGATCAATATCTTTTCAAACATGTACAGTCTCCGAACTTGATTGGAGTGCGGCGACGCATCGACGCTATCTAAAGCGCAGACTTGTCCGCGCACTCCATGACGACATTAGCCGATAACAAACAGTGGCTGACCGAACTCGACCGGCTGACCATTCTCTACCAGGATGGCCTTGATCACGCCGGTATAATCCGCATCGATTTCGTTGAGCAGCTTCATCGCTTCAATAATGCACAGCGTGTCGCCGCTGTTCACGCTTTGACCAATATCCACAAATTGCTTGGAACCTGGCGACGGAGAGCGGTAGAACGTGCCCACCATAGGTGATTTTACGACATGCCCTTCTTCGACAGCGGGTGCTGCCGGCGCAGTTGCCACGACCGGTGCCGCTGCAACAGGCGCTGCCATGAATTGTTGCTGCGGGGCTGGTGCATACATTTGCTGTCCTGAGGCTACCGTGCGCGTGATGCGTACACGTTCCTCACCTTCGCTGATTTCCAGTTCGGCAATGCCGGACGCTTCAACCAGTTCAATCAGTGTCTTGAGTTTGCGTAAATCCATAATATCCTCCTTGCTTAGTTTTTATAGTGCAGCGCATATTGCACTGCGTATTCATATCCCGCTGCGCCCAGGCCGCAGATCACACCAACGGCCAAATCGGAAAAGAACGATTCACGGCGAAACGCTTCACGCGCATGCACGTTGGACAAATGTATTTCAATAAAGGGTAGCGCAATCGCCGCCAGCGCGTCACGTAAGGCCACGCTGGTATGTGTAAATGCGGCCGGATTGATGACGATAAACTGTGTGCCATCGGTACGTGCCTGATGTACGCGTTCAATCAGCGCAGCTTCCGAGTTGCTTTGAAAACACGACAGATTTGCGCCGTTCTTGCTGGCTAATGCGATTAAACCGACATTAATTTCATCTAACGTGGTGCTTCCATAAACGGCCGGCTCGCGATTTCCGAGCAGGTTCAGATTGGGGCCGTGTAATACGAGAATTGCTTCCATATGCGCAGTTTGCCGTAAATTGAGGGTAATTGTCTATATTTTTTACACAAATAAGCAAAAAACGTTAAAGCCCGACGCGTTGCAATGTATTCAGAAACTGAACAGTATTCTGGTAGCCTACCACGCGAAAATCGCTCATTTCCTGACTTTTTGCATTGAAAAATAATATACCGGGCGGGCCATACAAACCAAATTTTTTAAGCAAGTCTTTGTCGGCCGCGCTGTTGGCGGTGACATCTGCTTGCAACAAGATAGCCGATTTGAGTCGGGCTTGCACGACAGGATCGGCAAAGGTAAAACGTTCCATTTCTTTGCACGAAACACACCAGTCTGCATAAAAATCCAGCATGACGATTTTCCCGTTCGCCTTTTTCAGCCGCTCATCCAGCTCGGCCAAATCTTTGACACGCGAAAATGCCGGGGCGGCCTGCGTATCGGCTTTGCAGACAGCACAAACAGCGTCCAGCGGCCTGAGCACATCGCGCGCACCGGACAACGCACCGATCAGATAGGCGATACCCAGCAACAGAGCCAGCAGGCCGACCCCTTTGATGAGTTTGTGGCTGGCACGGGCGTTATGCGGCAAACTGTCCAGTACGCGCAAATAGCTGGCGGACATGATCAGCAGAATTCCCCAGAGCAGCATTTGAACAGATGCAGGGAGCAAGGGTTGAATGATCCAGATCGCCAATGCCAGCAGCAGCACACCGAAAAATCGTTTGACGCCGTCCATCCATGCTCCGGCGCGAGGCAGAAGCACGCCTGCCGAGGTGCCGATCAATAACAGTGGCGACCCCATCCCCAATGCCAGCGTGAAAAGCGCGACCCCGCCGAGTATCGCGTCGTGCGTCTGACCGATATAGAGCAGCGCACCGGCCAGCGGGGCTGCGACGCAAGGCCCCATGATGATGGCGGAGAGTGCGCCCATTACAAACACGCCTGACAGATGACCGCCGTGCAAGCGGTTGCTGGTGTCGCTCAGCTTGCTCTGCCATGCACTTGGCAATTGCAGCTCATAAAAGCCGAACATAGACAACGACAACACCACGAACACTGCTGCAAAACTGCCCAGCACCCAGGGGGTTTGCAGTGCATTGGAAATCAAATCGCCACTCAGCCCCGCCGCGACACCGGCTATGGCATAGGTGACAGCCATGCCCAGCACGTAAGACAGGGAAAGTATAAAGGCATGCATTTTGGTGATTTTATGACCGCGCCCGACGATAATTCCTGACAGGATGGGAATCATCGGGAACACGCATGGCGTCAATGCCAGCAGCAGCCCCGCGCCGAAAAAGAAGGAAATGATCAGCCAGAAGCTGCCATGTTCGAACAAGTTAGCTATTTGTGTATTTTCTGTTGGCGGCGCCATGTTTTCGATTTTCGGTTTAGTGTCCCCGATTAGCTTACCGCTGCCTTCTGTTTGCTGTTTGCTGTCAGGCAGGTCAATTTGCAGCGTTTTATCCTGGCTTGGATAACACAAACCCTGTTCACTACAGCCCTGATAGGAGGCGTCCAGTGTGATGCTGCTGGCGGCATCGGCTGCGCGATCCAGCACAATTTCGACCTGAAACGGATGATGAAAAACATGTGTCTCGCCAAAATTGATGTCGTGTTTCAGCTCACCATCAGGCAGCTTGACCGAAACAATTTTGGCCGCATCGCCCGCCACCTTGAAAGCAACTTTATCGCGATACAAATAATAGCCCGGCGTTACCTTGAAGTTGGCTTGCAGTGTATGTGCATCGCGCACCAGCACTTCCAGCGCGAAAGCCTGGTCGGGCGGCAAGAAACTGGGTTGCTGCCTGGCGCCAAACGCAGGCAACTTTTCCAGCAGGCTTTCTGCGTGGCTACCGGTAGTGATAAAACAGAGCAACAGCACTAATGCGAAACGCATGTTTATTCCTTGCAAGAGTTAGTTTCCTGGCTGACCCAGTTCAAATAGGCGGGTAAACCAGCGGATACGGGGACCGCGATAATTTCAGGAAGTTCGTAAGGATGTAAGGCCAGGATCAGGGCTTCGAGGACAGGATAGGCATCCGTTGTAGTCTTAATCAGCAGCGGCACTTCGCTGCTGGTTTCTATTTTTTCCTGCCAGCGGTAAGTCGAGGTGCAGGGGGCGAGTTGATTCACGCAGGCTGCAGCCCGCTGCTCGATGATGTGCCGCGCAAGCTGCTGCGCTGAGGCTGAGTCAGGCAGATTGGTAATAACCAGCAAAATATCGCTCATATTTTTGTGAAGCGCAGACCAAGCTGCAGCAATTCGTCCCACACATCGCCGGGCCTTAACCCCTTTATTATCTTGTCCAATTTGGCAGCGTGACCGATCGCGCGCTCGATGTGCACAAATTTCAGGCGGCGTGCCGCGTTCTCGACCAAACTCTGTTTATCTTTGCGCACCCGCAAGTCTCGCATGGCATCGCGCAGGTTGACTCCGCGCTGCGTGGCCTGCAACAGGCGTCCCAGCGTACGGATTTCCTCGCTGACCGCCCATAGCACCAGCACAGTAGCCGTGCCTTCTGCACGCAATCCATCCAGTATGTGCGCGTACCGGGCGGCATCGCCGGTGAGCATGGCTTCGGACAGTTTGAAAATGTCATAGCGCGCGACATCCATGACTGCCTCTTTCACCTGGTCGAAAGAAAGGATGCCCGATGGATACAGCAGCCCCAGTTTCTGTATCTCCTGAAATGCGGCGAGCAGGTTGCCTTCGCAGCGATCGGCAAGAAATTCCAGTGTCGATTTATCAGTCGATTGCGCCTGGCGCTGCAGGCGTGCTGCAATCCAGTCCGGCAGTTGATTGCGGGGAATATCGTCGGCACAGATCATCACCCCGTGCTGCGCTAACGCACTGAACCACTGGGTCTTTTGTGCGGCCCAGTCAAGCTTGGGCAGGGTAATCAGCGTGAGGACATCATCGCTCATACGAGTGACGTAATCCTGCAACGCCTGTCCACCCTCGGCGCCGGGCTTACCGGTCGGGATACGCAAGTCCACTACTTTACGCGTTGCAAACAACGAAAGATTCTGTGCGCAGCTCTTCAACTCGCCCCATTTGAAATGTTGTTCGGCGATCAGTATGTCGCGTTCGGTATAGTCTGCGGCACGTGCCGCCGCACGTATGCTGTCTGCCGCCTCAATGACCAGCAACAGCGCATCGCCATACACCACGTACAGCGGTTTGAGCCCTGAGGCCAGGTGGCGCGGCAATGCTTCGCTGGTTAATTGCATTACTTTTCCGGCGGATTCCGGGGCTTGGCGTGACTCAGACGACGCATGATTTGCTGAACCATGTCGGCGCGCATGCTCTGGTAGATCAGCGCTTCTTCGGCTTCCTTGGCGAGAATCTGGGCATCGTCGTAGGTAAAGTCACGACTCAGCAGCAACTCATCGGCAGGCAGCCATTCACGCTGCTCATTGTCATAGGCTCGCAATGAAACTCGATAGCGCAACTGGAACTCACTTACGCGCCCGCTGCCACCCAGCGTCAGAATCTGCTTTTCAGGCAGCTCTGACGCGATGTTAAGCACAACCTCCGCCTTCTCGGCCGTGCTGGTCAGTTCGACATGATTAGCTTCCAGGTTGCGGCGCAGTTCGCTGATCAGAGCTGAGCCGGGATTGGCCGCTTCGATGTAGAGCGTGGAAAACGGCATCTTCGCGTCGCCGCGCAGATGAAAGCCGCAAGCGGCGAGCAGCATTGCGAGTGCCAGCATCGTCAGTGACTTGGGCAACTGCCTGAGTTGAGTGACGGGTAGTTTCATCAGACGCATCAAGATTCTCCTAGACAACAATGTTGATCAAGCGACCCGGCACGACGATGATTTTCGTAGGCTGCGCGCCTGCCAGTTGTTTCTGCACCACTTCATGCGCCAGTGCCAGCTGTTCCAGCGTGGCCTTGTCGGTCGTCTTGGCGACGGTCAGACTGCCGCGCAATTTGCCATTGATCTGGATCATCAGTTCAATTTCGTCCTGCACCATGGCGCCTGGATCGGCTTTCGGGAACTCCTGGTCCAGCATATCGCTGCCGGGACGCAATCCAGACCACAAAGCCTGGCAGGTGTGCGGCACGATCGGGTTGAGCATCAGCGCGATGGCTTCCAGTGTTTCCTGCACTACTGCACGTCCCGCTGGTGTCGGATCGTTGAATTTGCCAAGCGCATTGAGCAATTCCATATTCGCCGCGATGGCGGTATTGAAGGTCTTGCGCCGGCCGATGTCGTCATCCACTTTCTGGATGGTCTGATGCAGTTGTCGTCGCATCGATTTGGCCGCAGCGCTCAACTCGCCGCTGCTGTATGCAGTGACCACGCCCTGCTCGACATGATCGTGGGTGGCTTTCCATACACGCTTGAGGAAGCGGAATGATCCTTCAACACCGGCATCCGACCATTCCAGCGATTGCTCAGGGGGCGCTGCAAACATCATGAACAGGCGCGCGGTGTCTGCGCCATATTCGTCGATGATGGCTTGCGGATCGACGCCGTTGTTCTTGGACTTCGACATCTTTTCCGTGCCGCCGATAATCACAGGCAAGCCATCAGCACGCAGCGTGGCACCCAGCGGGCGGCCGCGCTCATCGTTGCTGACATCCACTTCAGCCGGATTGATCCACAGCTTTTTGCCGTTGGCCTCGATCCGGTAGAAGGTCGGTGCGATCACCATACCCTGCGTGATCAGATTTTTGAACGGCTCAGCCAGATGTTCAGTTCCCTCGCCGAAAACCCCGACATCCCGCATCAGCTTCTGGAAGAAGCGCGCATACAGCAGATGCAGAATCGCGTGTTCGATTCCTCCGATATATTGATCAACAGGCAGCCAGTATTTCGCGCGCTCATCGACTAAACCAGTCGTGCAACCCGGGCTGGTATAGCGGGCGTAATACCAGGATGACTCGACGAAGGTATCCATCGTGTCTGTCTCGCGCCGTGCGGCACCGCCGCATTTCGGACAGGTCGTCTCGTAAAACTCAGGCATCTTGGCCAGCGGTGAGCCGGCGCCATCCGGCACCACGTCTTCCGGCAGGATCACCGGCAGCTGATCGTCCGGCACCGGCACGTCACCACATTGCGCACAATGGACGATCGGGATCGGGCAGCCCCAGTAACGCTGGCGGGAAATACCCCAGTCGCGCAGGCGGAACTGCACCTTCTTCTCGCCCAGGCTCAAGGCGGCGAGGTCGGCAGCGATTGCATCCACCGCCTGATCGTAATCGAGATTGTCGTACTTGCCGGAATTGACACAGACACCGTCCTTGGTGCCGTACCATTCCTGCCAGGCGGCATCGCTGAAACTTTGATCTTTAGCAGTAATAGACTGCTTGATCGGCAAACTGTATTTCTTCGCGAAGCCGAAATCCCGCTCGTCATGCGCCGGAACGGCCATCACCGCACCCTCGCCGTAACCCATCAGCACATAGTTGCCGACCCACACCGGCACTTGTTCGCCGGTCAGCGGGTGCGTAACTTTTAACCCGGTGTCCATGCCCTTCTTTTCCATCGTCGCCATATCGGCTTCGGCGGTGCCGCCGTGTTTGCAGTCTTCGATGAAGGCGGTAAGCTCAGGATTGCTCTGCGCAGCATACGTTGCCAGCGGGTGTTCAGCCGCGACCGCGACGAAGGTCACGCCCATGACGGTATCGGCGCGAGTCGTATAAATCCACAGCTTTTCCGGCTTGCCATCCAGTTGATACGGGAATGCAAAGCGCACGCCGAAGCTCTTGCCTATCCAGTTGGCCTGCATGGTCTTCACCTGCTCCGGCCAGCCTGTAAGTCCGTCCAGGTCGCGCAGCAATTCGTCCGCGTACTGGGTGATGCGGAAGAAATACATCGGAATGTCGCGCTTCTCGACCAGCGCGCCGGAACGCCAGCCGCGCCCGTCGATGACCTGTTCGTTGGCCAGCACGGTGTGATCGACCGGATCCCAGTTCACCGAAGAGGTTTTCTTGTAGATGATGCCTTTTTCGAACAAGCGGGTGAACAGCCATTGCTCCCAGCGGTAATACTCCGGCGTGCAGGTGGTCACCTCGCGCGCCCAGTCTATGCCCAAGCCTAAGCTTTGCAACTGGCGGCGCATGTAATTGATATTGTCGTAAGTCCATGCGGCCGGCGGCACGTTATGCGCCTGGGCTGCATTTTCGGCAGGCAGGCCGAATGCATCCCAACCCATCGGCTGCATCACGTTATAGCCCTTCATGCGGTGATAACGGCTCAATACGTCACCGATGGTGTAATTGCGCACATGCCCCATGTGCAGTTTGCCGGATGGATAAGGGAACATCGACAAGCAGTAATACTTGGGCTTGTCGCTGATTTCCGTGGCAGCGAATGCGCCGGAATCGTTCCAGTGTTGTTGGGCTTGCTGTTCGATGGAGGCAGGATGATAGATGGATTGCATGGTTTTACGAGTCGCAGCCTGAATTTTTGGATTCAGCATTATAGCGGCATCGCCCCTCCCCCGCGAATCGCGCTTCACTAATCAAAAGATCACGACAAGTGCCAATAATTGCATAACCCGGCAGTTTTACAGGAAAAATGAACATTTTTTATGCAAATCGGCCGCTCCTAGTAGTGGTAAGAGATTGTTTGATATAAAATCGCCGGCTATAAAATTTTAATCATTAGTTCAGGAGAAGTCATTATGTCAAGCAAGCATCCCGTTATTGCGGTTACCGGTTCTTCCGGCGCAGGCACCACCACTGTTAAACGTGCTTTCGAAAACATCTTCCGCCGCGAGAAGATCTCAGCCGCAGTTATCGAGGGTGACAGCCTGCACAGTCTGGATCGCATGGCATTCCGCGTCGCTGCCGCAGAAGCCGCCAAGGCCAATCACAACTCCTTCAGCCACTTTGGCCCGGAAGCCAATCACTTCGACAAGATCGAAGGCATGTTCAAGACCTATGGCGAAACCGGCATGTGCAAGCGTCGTTACTACGTGCACAGCGAACCTGAAGCCGTACAACACAACAAGCATTTCGGCCTGACCGACCTGACCCCTGGCGTATTCACGCCTTGGGAAGACATCGAAGCTGATTCCGACCTGTTGTTCTACGAAGGTCTGCATGGCCTGGCAAAAGATGAATCCAAGGGTATTGATGCCGGCAGGTATGTCGATCTGGGTATCGGCGTGGTTCCTGTCGTCAATCTGGAATGGATCCAGAAGATTCATCGCGACAAGGCTGAACGCGGCTATTCTGCAGAAGCGACTGTGGACACCATCATGCGTCGCATGCCGGACTACATCAAGTACATCACTCCGCAGTTCACCCATACCAACATCAACTTCCAGCGTGTCGCAACGGTGGATACCTCCAATCCATTTATCGCGCGCGACATTCCGACACCGGACGAAAGCTTCGTGGTGGTACGTTTCCGCGATCCAAAAGGCGTGGACTTCCCGTACATGCTGGCGATGATCCCGGGTTCCTTCATGTCACGCGCCAACACGCTGGTGGTGCCCGGCGGCAAGATGAGCCATGCGATGGAAATCATCCTGGCGCCAGTCATGCACGACATGATCCAGAACAAGAAGAAGTAACAACGGCCATGCCGGACTTGTTCCGGCAATCAGCAAAACGGGGAATCGGACGATATGTTTGATTCCCCGTTTTGCTGGCGCATATGTAGCATCAGACTTGCGTGAAAACTATACAATGTTCAGGTTTTTTGGCACGCTTAATAGCTTGCTGCCTTAAACAACCAAGCAACAGGCCACTACGAACTTAATTGAACCCGCATCCATTTTTTCGTTACATTACGAAACACGATGAGATATAGACTCATTAAATAATTTATAAATTTGGATTGAGACTGACTAATGCAACATACAGAACACCAAGATATCGTCGGTTTTATCTGGAACATTGCCAACAAGTTGCGCGGACCATATCGTCCACCACAATACCGCCGCGTCATGCTGCCGCTGATTGTGCTGCGCCGTCTGGATTTGGTGTTGGCTGAAAATAAACAAGCTGTACTGGCAGAAAAGACACGCCTCGAAGCCAAAGGTATGACCGGCCCTGCACTCGACAAAGCCCTATCCCGCGTGGCCGCAGGCGACCGCAAACAGGCGCTCTATAACACCAGTGGCTTCACCTTTGAAAAACTGCTGGGCGATGCGCCGAATATTGCCGGCAATCTGATTGCCTACATCCAAGGCTTCTCGCCACGAGCTCGGGACATCTTTGATAAGTTCGAATTCGAAGCCGAAATTGCCAAGCTGGACGAAGCCAACCGGCTCTACCTGATTATTCAAGAGTTTTGCGGCGCAAGTCTTAACCTTTCGCCCAAGCGCATCAATAACTTGCAAATGGGTTATCTGTTTGAAGAGCTGGTGCGCAAGTTTAACGAACAAGCCAATGAAGAGGCGGGAGATCACTTCACTCCGCGTGAAGTCATCCGCCTGATGGTCAATCTGATTTTTACCGGCGAAACCGATGTCTTCGATGCCGGCATCTATCGCAGCGTCTACGATCCGACCGCAGGAACCGGCGGCATGTTGTCAGAAGCGGAAAAATTCATCTGTGGTGATGGCGAGACACATGGTCTCAACCCCGACGCCCACATCGAGTTGTTCGGCCAGGAATACAACCCCGAATCTTATGCACTCTGTTGCTCGGACTTGCTGATTAAAGACGAGCCCATCGACAACCTGATTTATGGCGACACGCTCGGCGTTAAAGGGGCCAGAGACAAAGGAAATGGTTTTGTCCCGAATGATGGACATCCCGGCAAGCAATTCCATTACATGCTGTCCAATCCGCCGTTTGGTGTGGAATGGAAACCTGAAGAAGATTTCGTGCGTGCAGAATATAAGGATCAGGGTTTCTCCGGTCGCTTCGGCGCAGGCCTGCCACGGATTAACGACGGCTCGTTACTGTTTTTGCAGCACATGATTTCCAAGATGCACAAAGTACCCAAACGGGATGCAAAAGGAAAAAATACCGGCGGCGACGGCTCAAAAATTGCTATCGTCTTCAACGGCTCGCCCCTGTTCACCGGCGACGCAGGCAGCGGCGAGTCCAATATCCGTCGCTGGATTATCGAACAAGACATGCTTGATGCGGTGATCGCGCTGCCGGACCAGATGTTCTACAACACCGGCATCTACACCTACATCTGGATCGTCAGCAACAAGAAGTCTGTGCACCGGCGGGGGAAAGTGCAGCTCATCGACGGCACAGGCCATTTCAAAAAGATGGACAAAAGCCTGGGCAACAAGCGCCAGGAGCTGACGGACGAGCATATCAAAGAACTGACACGCCTCTATGGTGAGCACGAGCATGATGCCAACAGTAAATTCTTGAGTGAAGGTAAACCGGAAAGTCGTATTTGCAGCAAGGTGTTCGACAACCGTGACTTTGGTTATCTCAAAATCACCGTCGAGCGCCCGTTGCGGCTGAATTTTATAGCCTCCGCTGAACGAATTGAACGCCTCAACGAGCAAAGCGCATTCATCAATCTGGCCAACAGTAAGAAACGCAAAGACGATGCCGCGCACAGGGCCGAAGTCGCTGCGGGACAGGCGATGCAGCGAGCTATTATCAAGGCCTTGCAAACACTGGCTGCCGGTACACTTTGTCGCAATCGCGCAAAGTTCGAGCTTGTGCTTGAAAAAGCCTTCAAAAAGGCTGATCTTAAACTCGGCGCGCCGGTCAAGAAAGCCATTCTGGCCGCGCTTTCTGAACGCGATCCGGAAGCCGATATTTGCGTTGATGCCAAAGGCAAACCAGAGCCGGATGCCGAACTGCGCGATACCGAAACCGTTCCCTTGCCCGCCGACATCAGCCTGCCGCTGCCCGTGGGTTTTGATAATGAAACCGGGCATGACAAGCTGCTGGCGCTGGTGCAAATTCATTGTAAGGACTACCTTAAAGCCGAAGTGCTGCCGCATGCGAAGGATGCGTGGATAGACCACAGCAAAACCAAGGTGGGTTATGAAATTCCACTGAACCGACATTTTTATGTCTACCAACCGCCCCGCCCATTGGGCGTGATCGAAGGCGAAATCAAGACGCTGGAATCTGAGATCATGGCGATGCTGGCTGAGATCGTGTGATGAGCACCTATCCAAAATATCCAGAATACAAAGATTCCGGCATAGATTGGTTACGACACGTCCCCGTTGGTTGGACGATTGATCGTGCCAAGTGGTCGGTTATATCGTGCCAAAATGGAATTTGGGGAAATGATCCTGATGGCGAAGATGATCTGGTGTGCATTCGAGTAGCTGATTTTGACCGGCAGGCATTCAAAGTTGCTACCAACAAACTCACGCTTCGACAAATTCCAAATAAAGATCGACATGGACGTTTACTTCTTAATGGTGATTTGCTTATTGAAAAGTCAGGCGGAGGAGATCAGCAGCTTGTCGGTGCAGTCGTAGAGTTCAACCAGCTCTTCCCAGCCGTTACATCTAACTTTGTTGCCCGCATGGCTGTCACCAAAGAAATGAGTGGACGTTTTTTAACGTACATGCACGCACATCTGTATATGGGGCGGGTGAACTACCGGTCAATAAAGCAAACAACGGGCATTCAAAATCTGGATAGTCAGTCATATTTAGATGAGCGGATTGCGTACCCGTCATTACTTGAACAAGAGAAAATTGCCCGTTTCCTCGACTACAAAACCGTTCAAATCGATGCCTTGATTGCGAAGAAAGAAATGCTGCTGGCGAGGCTCGCCGAAAAGCGCACTGCGTTAATCAGCCATGCCGTCACCAAGGGACTTGATCCGACTGTTCCGATGAAGGATTCCGGCGTGGCTTGGCTGGGGGATATTCCGGCGCATTGGGATGCGAAACGGCTTAAGTTTATAGTCTCAATTTTAGGTGGGGGCACGCCGAATACAGGTAAACCTCAATATTGGGACGGAGAAATACCATGGGTTTCTCCTAAAGACATGAAGAGCGACTTGATAGAAAGCACTGAAGATTATTTATCCGAGCTAGGCGTCAAAGAAAGCGCGACAAAAATTATCCCTAAAGATGCCGTGCTTGTTGTTGTGCGCTCTGGAATATTGCGACACACCATTCCAGTGGCGCGAAATACTGTTGAAGTCACTCTCAATCAGGATATGAAAGCACTGATTCCGAATGAAAGACTGTGCCCTGAGTTTCTTCATTACTTCATAAGCGGGCTTCAGGATGGTTTATTACCTTTGTGGAGTAAACAGGGTTGCACGGTTGAGAGTATCGAAATGGGCTACATGGTTAATTCTCTGATCCCGTTGCCGCCACCAGATGAACAAAAAGCGATTGTAAGATATGCCTCCCAAGTCGTAGAAAAACTAGATTTGCAGTTCTCCAAGGTTAAAAAAGTAGTGGCGTCACTTCAGGAATACCGCGCCGCCCTTATTACCAACGCCGTTACCGGAAAAATTGACGTGCGGAATGTCTCTATTCCGGCATCTGTCGACGTTGAAGCATCTTGACCTGCGAAGGTAAATAATTGTGGCTTTAAACGCACAGGGATACTTCAACTGCCTGAAGTCTTACATAAATACTAACCATTATGGCGTTCATCAACCGACCTCAGGGGAGGTCGTGCTTGAAGAAAAAATATTCAGCGAAAAAACAGAGAAAAAGCAAACAATCAAGTTGATGGCAAGCGGTGAATTGCTGGTAATAAAGCTAGATGCAAAAAATAACAAGGGGTCATCATTACCGCTATTTCACTTCCTGGACGATAACGCCAAGCCATGGTCTAAGCGCTGTGATTTTGTGATTTTCAATTTACGGAAAAACAAGCTGTATGTGTATTGCATTGAGTTCAAATCAGAGACCATCCCACACGATGTGACTGAACAATTGGAAGCCAGTATGGCTTGGTGTAAGGCATTGCATGCGACCGTCAATGCCTATACGGCCAAGCGCACCCAGTTAAACGTGACCAAATACGTACTGAGCAATCATCCTAATCCGACTGCTTATCTGGATGCGGACGGCAAGTATCTTCTGCGTGATCACACGATTCGGCATTATCTTTATTCCGAAATTAACGGACTAGCGCTCAGCGATTTGGAAAACAGTAATATTGAAGTAATTCGGTAAGGTGATAAATGACAATGAGCGACGCTAATAAAGAGTCACAGCAATTTTCTTTGTTCGAAAATGAAGACCCACTCGCGCCAATAACTGAAGCCGCTGCCAAGACTCCTCCATTAGGAAAATACAGCAATTTTGTTGTCTATGTCGACGAAAGCGGTGATCACGGCATGCAGACCGTGGACAGCAACTATTCGGTGTTCGTGTTGGCCTTCTGCGTGTTTCACAAACGACATTACTGCGAAAAGGTCGTACCAGCCTTGCAGAAGTTCAAGTTCAATCACTTTGGTCATGACTTGGTTGTGTTGCACGAGCATGAAATCCGCAAGGAAAAAGGTGATTTCACCTTTTTTCAGAACCGGCAGCACAAACACGCTTTTTTGACCGAGCTGACCGATATTATCGAGGCCAGCAACTTTATTTTGATTAGTTGCGTGATCGACAAGGAACAGTTACGCGCCAAAGCTGGCAGTATTCCAAACCCATATCATCTTGCACTGGGTTTTTGCCTGGAAACGCTCTACGAATTTATGCAGGAAAAGAATCAGGACGGCACGCTGACGCATGTGGTGGTGGAGTGTCGAGGAAAGAAGGAAGATAACGAGCTGGAGCTGGAGTTTCGCCGCATCTGCGACGGTGCAAACCGGTTGGGTATTCCTTTGCCATTCGACGTAATTTTTGCGGATAAAAAGGTCAATTCTGCAGGGCTACAACTGGCTGATCTGGTGGCAAGGCCGGTGGGATTGAGCGTGCTGCGTCCCGCGCAGGAGAACCGTGCATTTGAGGTGCTGAAGCGCAAATTTTTTTGCAGCGGTGGCAGGGAGAAGGTTGGTGAAGGCTTCGATAGCTGGGGCTTGAAAATTTACCCGACTAAAGAAAGCGAAAAGCCCCGGTGAAACTCACCGAGGCCTGAACGCCGACCGGGTACTCCCAGTCCACTTATGCGCGGCATTATAAGCAGGTTAAAGATAAATGGCAAACGGGGTTTGTATGCACAGAGAAATTGACTTCGAAAACGAAATTGAATACGCGCTCATCAGTGCGGGCGGCTATGCACAAGGAGATCCCAAGGGATATGACCCGGAGCAGGCTTTATTTCCTGCTGACGTGGTGGCTTTTGTGCAGGCCACGCAGTCAAAATTCTGGGATCGCTTGGTTAGCCTGAACAAGGACAAAGCTGCAACGGTACTGGTGGATAGTTTGGTGAAAGAACTCGACAGCAAGGGCATGTTGTCGGTGCTGCGGGAAGGCTTTAAGTGTTTTGGTAAGACTGTGC
>JAUSNM010000065.1 GCA_030645535.1 Gallionella sp.
CCACAGGGCGTTGACCCACCGCCAGGCTTTGAAGTTTCCGATGATCGTCAGAACGAGGCCGCCAATGACGAACGCGACGAGAGCGAAGTGGAGCGTGAGCACCACATCTGCAAGCAACTGATACGGCGGGTCGTCGAACACTTTAGATGCCTAACATTAAATTGAGAGGTGCGCCGTTTTTGGTGCGTCCCGCTCGAATGCAGAGTTAAGCATAGAGCATGATCGCAAGATCTGACCCCGATCTGCGATCTGCACCCCCGTCAGGCAGAAATACTACACTTCTCACCAGCGGTCGTCATCTACAATTCAATGGTAGGCCCCGATCTGCCGATCTGTGACAAAAAGCTTTTAATTACGAACCGTCAATCCCGGTTTTTTTGTCTGCGTGTAGCAAGCAAACTCAACATCATGCTGGTGCCCAGCACGGCGATGATCACGCCCAGGGACACCGCCACCGGAATCTTGAACCAGTCCACGATCAGCATCTTGGTACCGACGAACATTAACACCACCGACAAACCGTACTTGAGCAAATGAAAACGCTCGGCCATGTCGGCCAGCAGGAAGTACAGCGAGCGCAGCCCCAGGATGGCGAAGATATTGGAAGTGAGGACGATAAACGGGTCGTTGGTGACGGCGAAAATGGCGGGGATGCTGTCCATAGCGAAAATGAGGTCGGAGGCTTCGATCAGCACCAGCACCAGGAACATGGGCGTGAACCAGCGCACGCCCTTTTCATAAATCCAGAATTTGTCGCTGTGGTAGCTATCGGTGATACGAACATGACTGCGCAGCCATTTCAACAGCGGGTTCCTGGTCAGATCAGGCTCGTGCTCGGCGAACAGGAGCATCTTGACACCGGTGACCAGCAGGAATGCGCCGAAAATATACAGCACCCAGTGAAACTGCGCGATCAGCCATGCGCCGAGCAGAATCAGCACGACGCGCATCACGATGGCGCCCAGCACGCCGTACACCAGCACGCGCTTCTGGTACTCCAGCGGCACAGCGAAATAGCCGAACAACATGACGAAGACGAAGATATTATCCATCGCCAGGGTTTTTTCAAGCAGGTAACCGGTGAGGTATTCCATCACCTTGCTGTCCGCAACGGTGCGCCCGGCGGTGTGATCCAGCCAGCCCCACAAGGCCGCGCCGAACAGCATTGCCATCACGAACCACACCAGCGCCCAGGTCAGCGCCTCGCGCAGTGTGACCTTATGCGCGCCATGTCGGCCCAGTAAAAACATGTCCACCGCCAACATGGCCAGCACGAACACGCCAAACCCGGCCCACATCCACCAGGCGCCTATCGATTGCAATTCGCCCATTACCACCCTTTATGCCTATTCAATTTTTCGAAAAATAGGGTCAGTTTCGAAAAATAGGGTCAGACTCGATTAATTTCCCATTACTTCTTTAGCAGATCCCGAATTTCAGTAAGCAGAACTTGCTCGGCTGAAGGCGCTGCCGGTGCCGAAGGCGCCGCTTCAACCTTCTTTTTCAGCGAATTGATAACTCGCACAACCATGAATATGACAAACGCAATGATCGTAAAATCAATCACCGTTTGGGCGAACTTACCGTAAGCAATAATCACAGCCGGGGACTCTCCAACAGCCGCCTGGACAGTGATGGAAAGATCGGAAAAGTTGACCCCGCCAAGAAGAACGCCGATTGGTGGCATGACAACATCTGCGACAAAAGAAGAAACGATCTTCCCGAATGCGGTTCCTATGATGACGCCGACGGCCATATCAATCACGTTTCCCTTAACAGCGAAATCCTTAAACTCTTGAATCATACTCATCGCATTCTTCCTCTTTGTGTTTAGATCGGTACAGCGTAAATCTAAAAATCCGCATAACGTGGAGCTAACCGGCTCCGCGTTTTCACGCCAGCATTAGCGTGCTTTAGCACCAATGATGTCGGGGAAGACCCTTGCGATCTTTGCGCAGTCCCGCTTGACTGCCGGGTTAGGCAAACCGTTCCTCATAAACTACTTATCCCGGGTGATGGTGAAAACTTGCTCAACTAGGTTGTGATCCGCAGATTGATAGAGTCTCCGCCGAGATTCTGAGTTTCCTCGAAAAACACCCAAGTCTTTCCCTGTGTATCCGCAGCTCAAATATCTGCTGTGAACGTAGAAGGGGTTCTTTTCAGCAACCGCCGCAATAAAGGTACCCGCCACACCGCCGCCCCATGCCGGTTCTTGAACGCGCGCTACTAGTTTTCCGGTTAGTCGTTCTTCAATCAAAATCCTTCCGGAGGCCAAGTATCTGTTCAGAAAATGACCATCGTGTGGTGATTCGATGGTAATCCTGTAACGGCTGCGTAATTCGGCTTCTGAAACACCCTTTCTTTTTCCCGTATTAGCTTGCACCAAGCCGAACTTTCCTTCACTGACCGGTCTCTCAATATCTAGACTTTGGTTCTGCCACCATCTCCCGATGCCGTCAACGATTAGCAAAGTATCAATTGGACCTAACTTTTCCGCATTAATCTGCGTTAAGGTTGGATTTTCGCACTGTTCGCTAAGGCTGTATAAACCGGAAAGCGGCCATGCGAGAAGCGCTAGAGTCAAAGCTGCGGTAACGACTAAGGCTGCTTTTGAATTTAAGCCCGCCCTCTTTAATAGATAAAGTCCGAGGGCGGGAACCGTAAAAGGAGCCGTGGCCACCAACAGCGCGAAGAAGAAAAATGCAAGAACTATGAAGAGTATGTCCACCGCGATAGCCTTGGCCTAACGTAGAGTTGAGGGGCGGCGCGCTTTTGCGGCGTCCCGCTTGAGCGTAGGGTTAGAGGTCATTATTTTCCACCTTCACCCAATAAGAACTGACAAGGCGTATCGCCAAATGAACTTGAGAAGTATGGGCGATACGGGGCGTACTGCGTATATGCCTTATATGGCTTGTACTGTTTGTATGCCTTATACGGCTCGTATGCTGTCGAATTCATGGCTTCCTTAGTTGCACAGGAGGCATTTCCTTCGTTATCTCGGATGATGCCTTTCACAAACCATCCGAGGTGTTTGCCATTGAAGCCGTAAACGTGATACCCGCCACTGCTATCTTTCTCAAGGTACGCGACGGGTTTACCGCTCCAAAGATAGATCGTCAACTCGTCATCAACGGCGATGTAGGCATCTGCTTTGCCAGCACCATTGAATAATGTCACTTCGTCCTCGGCATGAGCCACCGTCGAAAGGACGCTGACGAACAATATAGTCAAAAGATGAAGAATACGAAGCATTTTGATGACCTCTAACGTTCAAGCTCAGCGGGGCTGCGCGGCTTCATCGCGCAGCGTCCGCTGGAGCACAGGGTTGGGCGTCATGTTGCAAGTTCAGTTTCGCGAGCCTTCGGGTTTCGGCTTTATCATCTCAACACGTTCCCTGACCTTTACCCACTTGTCCCAACCATAACTCTTCGCGGTAATCATGATTACTTGGCGTGCCGTATCTATCGAGGCATTCATGATCTCTCGGTTCACGTTTGGCTGGTAACGCACGAAGACGAGTAAGGTCTCGTGATCGCTCTGGACAATACTTAGGCTGAAGGGGAAGTCCATGCTTGCATCTTGCCGCAGTTGGTCGTTACACAAGAGTGCCAACCATTCAATACGATTCGGTGTGTATGGTTGCAAACCTGGCTTGGACGGTATTGGCTGCGCAAGCGCAGTGTTGATAAGGAAGCAAGCAAGAGTAGCAACGGCCCAACGCGAAAGTAGCTTCATTGACAGTCCTCCAATGGTGTTGCCCAACGTGAAATTAACCGGCTCGCGACATAGGCGCGAAGCGACTATGTCGCGAGTCCGTGTTGAATGGCGAGTTGGGCGTTATTGCGATATCAGTTTTTTTGGCGCCCATCTCTTGGCTTTACCATTTCAATTCGTTCCTTTACCTTCACCCACTTCACCCATCCGTAGCTCTTCGCCGTAATCTGTGTTACCTCGCGTGCCGTCTCGACTGCCATGTTCAGAATCTCTCTGTCCACGTTTGGTTGATAGCAAACGAAGATCAGGATTGTCTCGTGATCGGTGTTCACAACACTGAGGCTAAATGGGCTATCAACGGTTGCATCTTGGCGGAGCTGTGAATTAAGAACCAGAGCCAGCCATTCGATGCGGTTTGGAACGTAGGGTTGCAAGCCAGGCTTAGATTGCGTTGGCTGGGCTAGCGCTGTGGTGAGAAGGAAGCTGGCAAGAAGAGCAACTAACCAACGCGAGAGTGACTTCATAGATGATCCTCTTTTGATGACGCCCAACGTTCAAATTGAGGGGCAGCCCGCTTCTGGGCTGTCCCTCTCGAATGCAGGGTTAGGCTAATAAGCAACATGCTATTGTTAAACCTCAGTTCGCGGCATTTTTAGCATCATCAATCGCAGACTCTACGTCATTCGCTGTGCTTTCCACGTTTGCAGCAGCCTGCTGAACATCTGGCACTACGCTCCGCCAGTTCTCATAATCAAAATCGTTTACAGCCGATGTGAGTTCATCAGTCGCTGATTTAAGGCTGTCAACCTCTGATTCTGCATCGTCAAGCTTTGAGCGGACATCGTCAAGTTGTGCTTCAAGTTCTGCGACTCGATTTTCCAGTTCCTCAGTCCGCCCGCGATCACAGCCTGCAACAGAGAGGCACAGCAGAATCAGAGGCAAGAAGAGTCTGGCAATTTTCACGACAGGTTATCCGAAAAGCAGATTGGTATCGACAAACCACTGCTCTACGGGCGGAGGCTCATGCCTTGGTGCGTTGTGTCCGGGATCAAAGTTTGCAAGCTTTTGTGATAGGAAGCTATTGAGGCGACGATAAGCGTCTGCCTGACCGTGCTCCAAGGCACTTGTAAAATCCTGCGCCGCTTCATGACTAACATGTATCGAGATTGTCTTGGACATTTTATTTGGACGCTCTGGGTCGTCGTTTAGCTTCCAGGACACACCCACATCAAAACCAAGCATTGAGTTAACCACCTGAATCTCCGCATCAGCCGGCATAATCTGCCGGATTGCGTTTACGACCTCATCTTGAAATCCCACAGCTATCTCCTTTTGGCCTAACGAATGAAAGGGACTTCCCCGTCCCGAAGGTGCGGTGAAGTTGCCGCAAGCGGCCTTAAAAGTGCCAAGATGGAAAGTGTCGTTTTCATCTAAACCGTCAGGAGGGGAAAAGTCATGAGCATTATCACTGTAGGGATTGATCTCGCCAAGAATATTTTTGCCGTGCATGGGGTGAACGAGGCTGGCAAGCCTGATTTATGCCAAGGGAAAGCGCCTGGCGTAAGGCTTGTAGCGGCGTATGTGGTTAAGCGCCGATCTTTTGTAAGCTATTTATCAACTATCAACTATCAACTATCAACTATCAACTATCAATTATTAATCGCTAATCTTTGGTTTAATGTGATCCGTCTTGCGCCGTTGTAGCGGGCGTTCCAGTACTTGTCGTTCAGGCTGGCGATCATGATGGCTTTGCCGGTTTTGGGCGAATGCACGAAACGGTTTTCGCCGATAAAAATGCCGACATGAGAATTCGGGCTGCGCGTGGTGTTGAAGAAAACCAGGTCGCCGGGTTTCAACTGGCGGGCATCGAGCGGCATACCCACGCGGCTCATCTCGGCACTGGTGCGCGGCAGCTGCAATCCCAGTGAATTCTGGAACACGAACTGAACGAATCCGCTGCAGTCGAAGCCGTTCACACGCGATTTTCCGCCATACTGGTAAGGCGTGTCGTACAGGCTCATTGCATAAATCGCCAGGTTGCCCATGCGGGCTTCGTCATAGCTCGGTGCCGTGTAAACAGTCGTTTTGGCAGGTGCATCGTGGCGCGTCGTGCCGCAGGCGCTCAGCAGCAGCAAGGCAAAGAGTGTGATCAGATATTTCATGGACGCCAATTTACGGTAGAGTAGCCGGACTTGTAAAGGAGAATTATGAAAAAGATATTGATTCTATTGATAACTTGTCTGTTTTTGACCACGGCTGCCTGTGCCAGTGAGCTCGAAATTATCAATCTCAAGCATCGCAATGCCGAGGAATTGATACCCATCATCCGGCCTTTGCTGGACAAGGATGAAATGGTCAGCGGCATGAATTACCAGCTCATCCTGCGCGCATCACCGCGCAACATCTCGCAGATCAAGCGCTTGCTGGAAGGCATCGATACGCTGCCGCGCCGTCTGAAAATCACCGTGATGCAGAATGTCGACAGCGATACGGTCGCCCGCCTGACGGAGATTTCCGGCAGCGTCGGCGTGGGCAATGCGCGCATCAGCGCACCGGGCAGCACAGGGCGGGACGGCCTGAATGCCCGGATAATCAGCACCCGTTCGCTCGAAGATGATAAAAAGACCCAGCAGCTGCAAGTGCTCGAAGGCAACCGCGCGCTGGTGAAGAGCGGTCAGAGCGTGCCGGTTCCGCAGCGTCAGGTGGTGCAAAATGCCTGGGGCACGCAGGTAATCGAAACGACCCAGTACCGGGATGTATCCAGCGGCTTCTATGTGCTGCCGCGCATCCACGGCGACACGGTGACGCTGGAGATCAGCGCACAGAACGACTCGTTAGCCCCGAACCAGAGCAACTATCCGGTGACCCGGATACAAAACACCTCGAGCATCGTATCAGGCCGTCTGGGCGAGTGGATCAATGTCGGCGGCGGCGGGCAGCAAAGCAGTACGGACAATTCAACCATCACCACGCGCAGCACCTCCCGGCTGAATGAAGAGCGTAATGTGCTGATCAAGGTGGAAGAGGTTAATTAGCCTCCGGCTGATTCCGGGAATTTAGCGCCGCGCCGCTCAGCCATTTTTCTGCCGATTAAGGCGACCTGTTGCGGGCTGAGCAGGGTTGCTGCCATCGGCAGCAGTTCTGCGTTTTCAACGTTGATGTGTGCGGTATAGCTTTTGATGAATTTTTCGCTCCGGGCGGCTTCAAGCTTGACCTCCTTGCCTTCGGCGAGTCGAGCCAGCACCGGGCGCAACGCATCCCAGGCACAGAGCATGATCACATGATCGGCCAGCAGCCGCTCAAGCAGGGTCGCATCGACACCGGGGCAGCTGCGCAGGGCAGGGAACAGGTTCTCCTCTTCATCCTGATGATGGAACTGTCCTGCCGTATCGAAATAGCGCAGGATGCCCTGTGCCGCCTGCTGAACCTGCGCGTCACATCCGTTGTTGGTCAGGTGTGCCGCCAGTTTTTTCAGCGTGTCGCATTGCCGCAAGATCTTTTCGTGGCAGGCGCGCAACATTTGCAGCGGATCATCGAAGCTCGGTGCTGCCTGGGCGGATGGCAAAGAAATCATATTTTTCTCAATTTATGAAGGGCTTGTGGTTGATCGCGACCAGCACGATATAGCCGAACACCGCTTGCGCGGCCAGCCAGAAAAAAATGCGTACGGTCTTGTTCCGGGCGTATTTCAGCGCGATCGAACCCAGTACGATATACAGCAGCAGCGCCAAAAATTTAGCGGTCAGCCAGGCGTCGACGAACGGGTATTGTTCGATGCTATACGCCAGCGCAATGGCGGAGATCAGCAGCAGCGTGTCGACGATGTGCGGCGCTATCCTGACCCAGCGCTGCCGCATAAGGCCTGAGCCATTCAGGCTCCAGATGCCGCGCAGGAAAAACAGCGCGTAGCTGATGGCGGCGCAAGACATGTGCAACGATTTAAGAATAAGGAAACTCATGTTGAGGCGACCAGTTTTTTAAGCGTGCGCCGGTAAACCGCGATGCCGGTGTACAGCGCGAAACACAGCAGCACGCCTTCTGACGCTAATCCGATTGCAAACAGCCGGATCGCCGCCGTCCAGACGGATGACAGCAATGCCGCCAGGAGGGTGGCAATATGCAGCCATAAATGTCGCCACATCCAGGCTTCCGGGATGATTTGTTTCATGTTGGGCACGCCTTTTTTGATGCCGCCGCGAAACAGGTGGAACCAGACCAGAAACGGCACGATTTTGTACAGCATGCCGTGGATCACGGACAGCGCGAAACCCAGTATGAAAACCGAAACGGATAGCGTCCTGAAATGTGCAGGGGATGGACTTAGCAACGCTGCCGCTGATAACAGTGCGGCGCACAGCAGCGAGATCATGCCGAGCCGGAAAAAACTCAGCGTGGCATCCGCAACCCGGCGGCGGCGCCGGCTTTGCAGCCAGAGCGTGGTCAGCGCGAATACGACTGCCAAAACCCAGAGCAAACTCTCGGCAAAATAGCTCAGTGCCGGAGCATTCAGCCATATTGAGCAAAGGTATAGCAGCAGGGAGGTGAACAGGGCAGGGGGCAGGGCGGATGCCAGCCTGTGCGGATAGTTCGGCGTGAGCTGGAACATCGGCACGACCTGATACGACACGCCGATAATCAGCAGCGTGACCCAGCCGCCCAGTGCCAGACTGATGTGCGCGGCCGCCAGTTTTGCATAATCCAGCTGCATGCCTGTCGCATAGCCGCGTGCCAGCAATGCACCCAGTATGACGGCAACGGTGAGTGCCAGGACGGACAGCAGCAGCGCGGTTTTGCTGGCAGTTTTGGCAGGGGCGCGGGACAGCGAGATCAGGCTCGCAGCGATGAACACCACAAAACCGAATCCCAGCAGCACCCAGGCAAGATTGAGCAGCGCCGGCGCGCCTTGCAGAAAACCTGCCGACAACGACAGCGTGCCTGCGATCAGCGGCAACAAGGTGAGCCAGGCTATCTGCCTGGAGGCCGGCATAGGGCTGCCGATCACCACGGGCAGGATTTGTTGCATCGCACCTTGCATGATCATCCCGATAAAACCGATCGTGATGCAGTGCGTGGCGGCAAGCAGCGCGGGGGAATGCGCGTCGACAAACGGGTTCGTGTCGTATATTGCGATGATCAGCGCGGCCAGCAGCAGAAACAGCGGGGCGATGGCGAAGAAGCGCAGCGGCACTGCAATCGGCGGCGCCTGTTCGGTGCTGAGCGAGGCGGTCTTCACGCCGGCCGTCCGATCAGAATTGCAAAATTGCCATCCGCCAATGCGCTGGTCTGCCAGATAAAACCATTGTCACGCAGCACTTCGTAGAGCGGATAGGGTTCGCGGTGTATCAGCACGCGCAAACCGCTACCGGCGGGCAGCGTTTGCAGCGCCTGCATGATCTGCTCGAAAGGCTCGGGGGGCGGCAGGCCGCGTACATCCAGTTCAGTCATTTTGGAATTGTCAGTTTAAAATTATCACGCGGAGACGCGGAGAAAACCAAATACTAAAATCATTAATCCCATTAATCCCATTAATCCCATTAATACTCACTCTGTTTTTTATTGTTTTGAATTGCTTCGCGTACTCCGCGCCTCCGCGTGAGACTGTTTTTTTTGGTTAAATTGCCTGCATGCGGATGAGAACTGCTTCCCGTGCTGCTGCCAGAACGCGATCTGCCAAGGGATAGAGAATCTGCTCTTCCTTGAGATTATGCTGCTGCATCACGATCAGCAGTGTTTCGGACAGGCCGCCGTATTCTTTGCTGTCCTTGTCTGCCAAAGCGTTCGCCATCTGTTCGATCAACTCGTTCATCTGCGCGTGTTCCATGCGCATCACCTGCACGGGGCCTGCCGGGCCGCCCGCCTCCAGCAGGGCAGGAAACAGCACTTCTTCCTCCATCCGGAAATGATGTTCCATGTCCTGGCGGAAGGTACTGAAGGCTGATTCAGCCTGGCTCCAGTTGCTGTGAAGCGCAGCTTCCTCGGCGATGGCGAAGGCTTCGTCGCAGGCTTTGTGGTCGGTGCTCATGTATCCGGCAAGAGTGGTCATAACGCTACCTTCGGTTAGTGATGCGATTAGTTCAAGCATGCGCATAATATAACATGCATAATCCGTACATGTTATATTATGCGAGCTATGTTCATCGTCGCACAGATTTTACCTGTCTCAATTTAATCAATTCCGGGAATCCAACATGACACACAACTGCGCCAATACCATCTCTTTTGACTTATGCTATCCCTTCGATGCGCGCGGGGTTGCCAAGCGTTTCCGCCATGCGGCTATTTTCGGTGCGCTCGATTCCCTGAATCCGGGCGAGACCATGAGTTTCGTCAACGATCACGATCCGCTGCCGCTGCTGTCCCAATTAACGCAGCGTTACGGCGATGGGATTGAGATTAATTACGTTTCCCGCGAACCGGGTCAGATTGCGATAAACTTCAAACGTATCTGATTTCCCTTTAACTTTTCCGCGTGATCGGTGCAGACATGAGTTTTATCAAAATGCTGGGCGTGGGGGCCGATGCCACCGGTCACACCGAGAAAGTCATCTCGGTAGTCGGTGGCTTCATCGGCATATCGCTGACCATGTGGGTCAGCGGGCATTATCTCGGTCTACAAGGCGCGGCGCTGCTGGTGGCTTCGATGGGGGCATCGGCGGTATTGCTGTTCGCCGTGCCAAACGGGCCGTTATCGCAACCCTGGCCGTTGCTTGGCGGTCATGTGTTCTCCGCCCTGATCGGCGTTGCCTGCGCACAGGGTATTGATAACCTGCTGATTGCAGCCCCGCTGGCGGTAGGACTGGCGATAGGCGCGATGTATTATCTGCGTTGCATACACCCGCCGGGCGGTGCGACCGCCATTACCGCTGTGATCGGCGGTTCGCAAGTGCATGCGCTGGGCTTCCAGTACGTGCTGACCCCGGTGTTGCTCAATGCCGTCATCATGCTGGTAGCGGCTGTTCTTGTGAACTATGCTTTTCCGTGGCGTCGTTATCCTGCCGGTTTGAGAAAGGTACCCGCTGCCAGGCCGGTGCAGCGTGTCGATAACTTTAATCAGTTGAATCACGCTGACTTTGCCTATGCGCTGAACGAAACGGGTTCTTATGTCGACGTCCGAGAAGAAGATCTGGCTAAAATTTACCGGCTAGCCGTCAAGCATGCCTGGCAAATATCCGATCAGCCTGAGCAAGTCACCGTCGGGCTTTATTACAGCAACGGTGAGATGGGGGCTGACTTGTCGGTGCGCAAGGTCATCTCCATGGGTGAGGCGGGCGGGGAAGTGACTTATGAAATCGTGGCCGGAGACGGGGCGGGTGAGGTAACAACAGCCACGCTGGCCGATTTTACCACCTGGCAGCGCTATGAAGTGATATTCAAAAACGGCGAATGGCATCGTATAAGACAGGCCACGATATAAAAGACGAACATGAAACTGACCCAATATTCAGATCTAGGTTTGAGACTGCTGATGTACCTGGCGCACCGTTATGGCGAGCCGGTGACGATACAGGAGGCGTGCGACAGGTTCGCGGTTTCCAAGAACCACATGGTCAAGATATCCCATCAGCTGACCCGTGAAGGTTTAATTTTAAGCACGCGGGGTCGTAATGGCGGGGTGCGCCTGGCTCGCCTGCCGGAAACGATTACCGTAGAAGATGCACTGCGTGCCACCGAAGATAATTTTGAACTGGTCGAGTGCTTCAATGCAGCTCAGAGCCGGTGTGTGATTTCAGGTGATTGCAATTTGAGCGGGGTGCTCGACGCGGCACTCGGCGCGTTCTTTTCGGTGCTGCGGCAAACCTCGCTGGCTGATCTGGTTGTAAACGGCAACGCGCTGGAAAAAGCGTTGCTGCCCCAGACTGTCAAAATATCCATCACCCCGCGCGCGAGGGTCAAGCCGGCTCCCGGCGAAAAATAAACGTTCTGCAAAGATTATGAAATCATCCGCACTCTGGCTGTTGGGCTTCCGCCCGTTTTTTGCACTGGCAATGCTGGCAGGCATCGTGCTGCCGATGCTGTGGGCGCTGGTTTATTCCGGGACTATTGCCGCGCCGACAACTTCTTTCGCCAGCGTGCAATGGCATGCACACGAGATGTTCTTCGGCTTCGGCTGGGCGGTGCTGGGCGGCTTCCTGCTGACAGCCAGTAAAAACTGGGTCAAGGTGCGCGGCTACCATGGTTACGCGCTGATGTTCCTGGTCGCCGCCTGGCTGCTCGAACGCGCCGGCATGTGGTTCGAAGGCGTCTTGCCTGCACTGTTGTTCCGGTTTTCAAACAACCTGTTTCTGGGTTCCATCGTCGCGATGCTGGTGTGGACGCTGGCGCGCAACCGCGACAAGGATTTTTACCGCGACAATTACTTCTTTCTGCTGATTCTGCCGATGTTCCTGGTAGCCAAAAACCTGTTGCTGAGCGCGGTTTACTTCCAGGAAGGTGCGGTCATGGCGGTGGGTTTGTTTCGGATGGCTTTTCTGGTGATGCTGGAGCGTACCGTATCCCAGTTCATGAAGGGTGCGTTCAGGGTTGAAATACTGAATAATCAGGCACTTAACAAGGCGATCAAACTGCTTGGTTTGTCGCTGGTATTTTCAGGGTTCATGCCGCCCGTGCTGGCAGGAACCATTGCCTTGCTTGCAGCGATGCTGCTGATGGTGCGTTTCGCTTTCTGGAAACCTCAGCTTGCGCTGCGCAGGCTGGACATCGGCATCATGTATATCGGTTATCTGGCGATCGTCGCGCAACTGCTGATTGAATTTTTCAGGCTGACGATGTACCCGCAATGGCCGGTCTCCTTGTCCATCCATGTGTTCACCTTCGGTGCGATCGGGCTGATTATTCCCGCGATGTTGATCAGGATCACCAAAGGGCACACCGGAAGAAAGGTTGTGTTCGACTCAATCGATAAACTGGTTTTGTGGGTGATGATGTTAGCGTTCGTGTTCCGCCTCATCGCGCCGCTGCTCGATTCAGCCGGCTACACGCGCTGGATATTCCTCGCCGCAGTCTGCTGGTTAGTCAGCTTCGCGCTGCTCGCCTGGCGTTATATTCCGTTTTTGTTGCAGCCGAGAATTGACGGCAAGGAAACCTGACAGGGCAGGCTTGAACTACTCGCCCAGATTGTGGCGCCTGATGTAGTGGCAGGTATAGCCGGCAGGATGCTTGACCAGATACTGCTGGTGGTATTCCTCGGCGCGGAAAAATTCCCTGAACGGCACCACTTCTGTGACGACAGGCGCCCTCCAGTCGCCGGAGGCATCCACGGTTTTGATGACGTCAAGCGCCGTGCGATGCTGTTCTTCGTTTAGATAAAAAATCGCTGAACGGTATTGCGTGCCGGTGTCGTTGCCCTGCTTGTCGCGGGTGGTCGGGTTGTGCATGCGGAAGAACTCGAACAGAAGATGCCGGTAGGTGAGTATTGACGGGTTGAACACGACTTTGAGCGATTCGGCATGCCCCGTCCGTCCTGTTTTAACCTGTTCATACACTGCGTTGGGTGTGTCGCCGCCGGTATAGCCGACCTCGGTTTCGAGCACACCGGGGATTTGCCGCACCAGCTCTTCCATGCCCCAGAAGCAGCCGCCGGCAAGGTAGGCGGTTTGTGGTTTTGATGAATCAGTCATGGCGGCTCCGTTGGTCGTGAAGGGAAACAGTGCGGCGAGTAACAAAATAATAAATTTCATCTGAAGTCCCGTCAAAAGCGCGTTAGCGCCGTTTCATGGCCTGCGCTGCTTCGCGTTTAGAATCTTTTTCCTTTTCGGTTGCGCGCTTGGGGGCAAGTCACATATTCCAATATTGGATTATGTGACAAGAGTTTTGCCCCACAAGAGAGTCACTAGCGACGCTCCTTTTTCATTGCCTGTGCAGCTTCACGCTTTGAGTCCTTCTCTTTCTCAGTGGCTCTCTTGTAGCTTAGCCTTCTTGAATGATTGTGTAAGGTTGCGCTGCAAGCGCGTATTCCTACCTTCGTTCTTTTTTCATTGCCTGCGCAGCTTCGCGCTTGGAATCTTTTTCCTTTTCGGTAGCGCGCTTGGGGGCAAGTCACATATTCCAATATTGGATTATGTGACAAGAGTTTTGCCCCACAAGAGAGCCACTAGCGCCGTTCCTTCTTCATTGCTTGGGCTGCTTCTCGTTTGGAGTCCTTCTCTTTCTCTGTGGCTCTCTTGTCATGGAGCTTTTTGCCCTTGGCCAGGCCGATGGTCAGTTTGACGCGGCCGCCCTTGTAATGCATGTCCAGCGGCATCACGGTGTAACCGGCGCGTTGCACCTTGATCAGAATTTTGGCTATTTCCGCCTTGTGCAGCAACAGCTTGCGCGTGCGCACCGGGTCGGGATGGATGTGCGTGGAGGCGTTCAGCAAGGGGCTGATGTGCGAGCCGAACAGGTACAGCGCACCGTCTTTTGCGGTGATGTAGGCTTCCTTGAGTTGCGCGCGTCCGGCGCGGATGGCTTTGACTTCCCAGCCTTCCAGCATCAGGCCTGCCTCGTATTTATCTTCGACGAAGTATTCGTGAAACGCTTTTTTATTCTGGATAATGCTCATGAGAGGTGAATTTTGCTGTGTGTTCGGCTATTCTACCAGCCTTTGGAATTGCGGCTAGATTGCTAATGGCATTGGTAGAGAAAACAGTATTGGTTGCACACAGCGCAGAACAGATGTTCAATCTGGTTGATCGCGTGGAAGAATACCCGGCATTCCTGCCCTGGTGCGGTGGCGCGAGTGTAAAAGATGTGGATGGAGATAAAGTGCATGCCACGGTTAATATAAATTATCACCATATTAAACAAGGATTTACAACAGAAAATATCCGTACCCCTCCGCATCAGATCGACATGACCTTGCAGGATGGGCCGTTTCGCCACCTGGACGGATGCTGGCGATTCATACCGCTTAGCGATTCAGCCTGTAAAATAGAATTCCGTCTGCACTACGAGTTTTCCAGCAAGTTGCTGGAAAAATTGGTGGGCCCTGTGTTTCATTACATCGCCAACAGTTTCGTGGATGCATTCATTCACCGAGCAGAGAAGGTTTATCCGAACACATGACTGACAAAATCAACATTGAAGTGGTGTACGCATTGTCCTCCGAGCAAACCTTGCTGAAGAAAGAGGTACCGGCAGGCACCACGGTAATGGAAGCTATTCAAGCCAGCGGACTACTCGAAAAATGTCCGGATCTCGATCTGGCGGCGCACAAGCTGGGTATCTTCGGCAAGTTAACCAAAGCCGACACTGTGCTGCGCGACAAGGACCGCGTCGAGATTTATCGTCCGTTGCTGGCCGACCCGAAAGAAGTAAGACGCCGCCGCGCGGAAGAAGGCAAAGTCATGAAGAAAGGCGGCGGCGACGCGTGAGTACCGCTGTTAACTGCAACGATTGCCGGGGAGACTCAGGTGCTTGATTACGACCTGCATTGCCATTCCAATATTTCCGACGGCACGTTGACGCCTGCCGAAGTGGTCAATCGCGCATTTCTACGCGGCGTGAAAGTGCTGGCATTGACCGATCACGACGATACGGACGGTCTGGATGAGGCGCGCAGCACAGCAGAGCTGCATGGCATGACCTTTGTCAACGGCGTGGAGATTTCCGTGACCTGGCGCAAGCACACGTTACATATTGTAGGACTGGGCATTGACCCCGCCTATCCTCCCTTGCAGCAGGGATTGATGTCGGTGCGCAGCGGACGCGGTGCACGCGCTCAAAAAATGGCCGATGAGTTGGCTAAGATTGGTATCGGCGGGGTCTTGCCGGGCGCACTCAAACATGCCAGCAATCCGAACATGATAGGCCGCGCGCACTTTGCCCGTTATCTGGTTGAGGCAGGTCACTGCAAGGATGTAAAAAGCGTTTTCAACCGTTATCTGGCGACCGGAAAACCGGGCTATGTGCCGCATCAGTGGGCTGATCTTCATGACGCGATCGGCTGGATAACGGGCAGCGGCGGGGTGGCGGTGCTGGCGCATCCGGGGCGTTATATGGTCGGCAAACACAGCATGGGTAAACAGACCATGCATGCGTTGCTCACCGAATTTGCCAGCTTAGGCGGACAGGCTCTGGAAGTCGTCACCGGCAGCCATACCCCTGAGCAATATGCCGAATTTTCACGCTACGCCGATGAATTTGGCCTGTTATCTTCGTGCGGTTCGGATTTTCACGGGCCGGATGAGAGCTATCGCGATCTGGGGCGGTTGCCCGATCTGCCGCTGATCTGCCGTCCGGTCTGGGAAGCGCTACACTAACCTTGGAATCATCATCTGCCATGTCACAGTTTTTTACGATCTACCCGAACAATATCAACCTGCGATTGATCCGTCAGGCCGTGGCTATCCTCAAGAGTGGCGGCATCGTGGTTTATCCTACCGATTCCTGCTATGCGTTGGGCTGCCTGCTCGATGACAAGAATGCGGTGACCCGCATCCGCGAGATACGCCGTCTGGATGAGGAGCATTACCTCACGCTGATGTGCCGGGACTTGTCCGAGATTTCAAACTATGCGCGTGTTGACAATGCCCAGTTCCGGCTGCTCAAGGCCAATACGCCTGGCAGCTACACCTTCATTCTGGATGCGACAAAGGAAGTGCCGAAACGTTTGCAGCATCCGAAGCGCAGCACGATAGGCATACGCATACCCGATCATCCGGTGGCGCTGGCCTTGCTGGAGGAACTGGGCGAGCCGATGACCAGTTCCACGCAGATTTTGCCCGATGAAGCCTGGCCGTTGAATGATGCAGAACTGATCCGTGAGCTGCTGGAAAAGAAGGTCGATGCGGTGATCGATGGCGGTGCAACGGGTGTGGATTTCACCACGGTGATTGATCTGACCGGCGCTGTGCCGGTGTTGCTGAGAAAAGGCAAGGGCGATATCGCACCATTCGGTATCGTGACGGGGTAGCAGACTATCGGTTTGTACTTAAAAAGGCAGTTGTCCACAGATTACGCAGATTAACCAGGATTAAAAACAAAATACCAAATATTAAAGCGGAATCAGATTGAGGTATGGTGTTAGATTTTAATCCTCGGCCTTCGCCTTAAAATCTGTGAGAATCTGTGTAATCTGCGGATTAAATCGTTATTGTGAAATGAAAACTTAATGCAAATTGATCAACTGATACAAACAATTACCCTCGCGGCGATTCCGATCCTGTTCGCCATCACGCTGCATGAAGCGGCGCACGGCTATGTGGCGCGGCATTTCGGTGATATGACGGCTTACCAGCAGGGACGCATCAGTTTGAACCCGATGCGCCACATCGATCCGGTCGGGACCGTGCTGTTGCCGTTGTTAACACTGGTGCTGGGCGGTGTGCTGTTCGGCTGGGCTAAACCCGTGCCAGTCAACTTTGGCGCACTGCGCAATCCGAAAAAAGACATGCTCTGGGTGGCGATAGCAGGCCCCGCCTCCAACCTTGCGATGGCGCTGGGCTGGGCTTTGCTGTTCAAGATATCGTCGTCCTTTCCAGACAATTACTTCGCAGAACCGTTGATGGGGATGGCTGTGATCGGCATCAAGATCAACGTCGTGCTGCTGGTACTTAACCTGTTGCCGTTGCCGCCGCTGGATGGCGGGCGGGTTGCGGTAAGCCTGTTGCCGCACCGTCAGGCGTACCAGTTGAGCCGCATCGAGCCTTATGGCATGTTTATACTGATTTTTATGGCGATTACGCCGGTGCTTGGCTGGGTGCTTTTCCCGCTGGTCAAGGCTGTGGAAAATTTTCTTTTAATGTTAGTTGGAATTTAAGTATGTTTGCTGATCGCATAGTATCGGGAATGCGTCCTACGGGCAGTTTGCACCTGGGGCATTACCACGGAGTCTTGAAAAACTGGGTCAAGATGCAACACGAATTCGAATGCCTGTTTTTCGTGGCCGACTGGCACGCGCTGACTACGCATTATGAATCCCCGCAAATGATCGAACAAAGCGTCTGGGATATGGTGGTGGACTGGCTGGCGGCGGGCGTTGATCCGGCCCATGCGACGCTGTTCATTCAGTCGAAAGTGCCGGAGCACGCCGAGTTGCATTTATTGTTGTCGATGATCACGCCGCTGGGCTGGCTGGAACGCATGCCGACCTACAAGGATCAGCAGCTAAAACTTTCCGATAAAGACCTCTCCACCTATGGCTTTCTGGGCTATCCGCTGTTGATGAGCTCAGATATCCTGATTTACCGTGCCACGCAAGTCCCCGTTGGCGAAGATCAGGTGCCGCATGTCGAATTCACCCGTGAACTCGCGCGTCGCTTCAATCACCTGTACGGGCGCGATCCCGGCTTTGCGGAAAAGGCAGAATCTGCCGTTAAAAAACTGGGTAGCAAAAAAGCCAGGTTATACAATGAGCTGCGTGTCAGATTCCAGCAGCAGGGCGACAGTGAGGCGCTGGAGTCGGCCAAGGCTTTGCTCGATGAGCAGCAGAGCCTGAGCCTGGGCGATCGGGAGCGTTTGTTCGGCTATCTGGAAGGCGGCGGCAAGATGATTTTGTCGGAGCCGCAAGCCATGCTGACTGTGGCGTCGAAAATGCCGGGGCTGGACGGACAGAAAATGTCCAAGTCTTACAATAACACCATCACGCTGCGTGAAGATGAGGCGAGTGTCGCCAAGAAGATTCGCACCATGCCGACCGATCCTGCCCGCGTTCGCCGCACCGACCCGGGCGATCCGGCCAAGTGCCCGGTTTGGGCTTTGCATCAGGTGTATTCCGGTGAGCAAGTCAAACAGGGCGTGATTGCCGGTTGCAAGAGCGCGGGTATCGGTTGCATCGAATGCAAGCAGCCGGTGATCGATGCGGTGCTGGCAGAACAACGCCCGATGCGCGAACGCGCGCAACTGTACCTGGATGATCCGTCGCTGGTGCGCAACATCATCGCCGACGGCAACGAAAAGGCACGCAAGCTGGCGCTTGAGACGATGCGCGATGTGCGTGAAGCGATGGGGCTGAGCTACAGCTGATATATGCCTGAAGTTCAAGCTCAGCCTGACGGGCATCACAACGAGGCTGTCTCTGAGTTTGAAACACGCCATGCCCTCTCACCAACCCTGATGAAACAACTGGCCATTCGACTAAGGCATCCGAAAACGATATCCAGGTCGCTGGTTATCTCCCGCAAGCGAGCGAAGGGGTGAACGAATCGCTGCGCGAAGTTCACGTTACTGCCCGTCTGCACGGCGAGGCGATGCTGCAGATGCCGCTGGATTTGTATATTCCGCCGGATGCGCTGGAGTTGGTGCTTGAAACCTTTCAGGGGCCGCTGGATTTGCTGCTATATCTGATCCGGAAGCACAATCTGGATGTGCTGGACATTCCGATGGCGGAACTGACCCGGCAATACCTGGCTTATATCGAGCTGTTGAAGCAGCACAAGCTGGAACTGGCGGCGGAATATCTGCTGATGGCGGCGGTGCTGATCGAAATCAAGTCGCGCCTGTTGCTGCCAAAATCTCCCAGGGTTTCCGATGACGATGAGGAAGATCCGCGCATCGAGCTGATGCGCCGCCTTAAAGAATACGAGCAAATGAAGCTCGCTGCCCAAAGGCTCAATGAACTGCCACAGGCAGGGCGGGATTTTGAAATCGTACAGGTACTGATCGAGCAGACTTTTGAGGCGCGACAGCCCCAAATCAGCGTGGACGATCTGAAGCAGGCGTGGATGGGGCTGCTGGCGCGCGCTAAACTCAACACCCATCACACCGTGCGGCGTGAGCAGCTATCGGTGCGCGAACAAATGGCGCACATCCTGCGCTGCCTGAAAGGCGGGGAGTACGTCGCATTCGACACGCTGTTTGACCTGGACGACGGCCTGCCGAAACTGGTCGTCACTTTCATCGCGATGCTCGAACTGGCCAAGGAATACCTGCTGGAAATTCAGCAAAGCGAAACATTTGGAGTCATCTATGTCAGAAGCTGCCGAGCCATCGACGCCGCGTAATTTACCCGTCTCGTTTTCAAGCGGGGAGGGCGGACCGTCGCTCAAGATTATCCTTGAAGCTGCACTGCTGACAAGTTCAGAGCCGTTGTCCTTGAATGAGCTGAAGCTGCTCAGTGATGATCCGCTGACTAATCGTCAGATCGAAACGCTTTTGGCGGAGCTTGCGCGGGACTGGCAGGGGCGCGGCGTGGAGTTGACGCAGGTGGCGGGCGGCTGGCGTTTCCGTGCCCGCCCACAAATGCAGCCGTATCTGGACCGGCTCAATCCGCAAAAGCCGCCGCGCTATTCGCGTGCCGTGCTGGAAACGCTGGCCATCATCGCCTATCACCAACCCGTCACGCGCGGCGACATCGAGGAAATACGCGGCGTCGCGGTCGCATCGACCATCCTCAAGACACTGGAAACACGCGGCTGGATCGAGGTGGTTGGCACGCGAGATACACCAGGCCGTCCCGAATTATTTGCCACCACACGGCAGCTGCTCGACGACCTGAACTTGCGCGCCTTGCAAGACCTGCCGTCCCTGCAGGAGATAGGCGCGTTGCTGGAACAAGAGGCAAGGGGCTAATACAGGTGATATATATTTTACTTGACAAGGTTTGATTAGTAGGCTAGCTTGAAAAAAATTAAAATTCTCGTTATTTTACGAGATGCTTTATGTTCCTGTTGATGTGCAGTTGCATCAAGGGAGAGCGGCCATGGATATTTCACCAGTCATATCGACATCAAGCCTGCAAAATATTTTTGCGACGACCAGTTCCCAGCGTGTTGCCTTTTCAATCATCACGCCTGCGACGGCAGCCTCGGCCAGTGTCGATATTTCAGGACTGGGTCAATTGTTATCGTCGGCTTCAATATTACAAGCAGCCCTGTCAAGCACAGCCGGGAGCAGCACTGCCAGTTTTGGCACGGTTGTTGCCGCAACGCAGTTGTTTGTCGATTCCTTCAACAGTTTTATACAAAGTGACAGCCTGCAAAGTTCTACAGGTACATCTATCGGCAGCCTGTTTATACAGACGCTGAACACAAAGGCGAGTTTTACCGGACTGTCCGCGATAGGTGTCAATTATCAGTCATCTTCGGATCCAACGTTAATTAATACCGGGCAGATGACAATCGACGTTGTGTCGCTGCAAACCGCCTACAACACCAACCCGACCGGAACTATCTCGACTCTGGTCCAGGCGAGTCAATCAGTCGGGCAGCTTGCCGCAGAATTTACGGGCATTGTCGTTCAGACGGATATCCTGGCACAAATAGGCAGCGCACAGACTGAAACGACCGCAGCAACGACCGGAGCAACAACCGCAGCAGCAACCGGAGCAACGACCGGAGCAACAACCGGAGCAGCAACCGGAGCAGCAACCGGAGCAACGACCGGAGCAACAACCGCAGCAACAACCGCAGCAACAACCGGAGCAACGACCGCAGCAACAACCGGAACAGCAACCGGAACAGCAACCGGAGCAGCAACCGGAGCAGCAACCGGAGCAGCAACCGGAGCAGCGACCGGAGCAACAACCGCAGCAACAACCGGAGCAACGACCGGAGCAACAACCGCAGCAACAACCGCAGCAACAACCGCAGCAACAACCGCAGCAACAACCGGAACAGCAACCGGAGCAGCAACCGGAGCAGCAACCGGAGCTGTAACCGGAGCTGTAACCGGAGCAACAACCGCAGTAACAACCGGAGCAGCAACCGGAGCAGCGACCGGAGCTGTAACCGGAGCTGTAACCGGAGCAACAACCGCAGTAACAACTGCGGCAGCAGCTGGAACGACAGCCGTAACGACGCCGGGCACAACGCTGCTACCAGCTGCGACGGTACTGCCCTCCGCCGTCGGGGTGCCAGCTACCGCTGAACCAACCGTTACACCAATTGCGCCAGGCCCGACAGTAACTACGCCAGTCGTAGCTGCGGCGGCCGAGTCCGCAACAGTGCTGCCGGCAACGCTGATTGCTGCAGCTGTTACAGCACCAGCAGTCGCAGCGACTACGACGCCCACGACTATAATTAACCCGCTCATCGATGCAAGCAACCCCGCTATCGCGGCAGCCATCGCCGCTTATCACATGGTCGATGGTATTTTCGACACCGCATGGCCTCATGACGAAGGAAACCCCGCTGCGCCGGTTAATCTTAACGAAATCCGGGCCGTCACACAGGTTCAGCCAATTAAACTTGATTTAACGGTATGAGTGAATGTCAGTCAGGATGAAATTCTGTTTCGGGCAGATGCGGCGATGTATCAGGCCAAAAAGGCAGGGCAGAACCTGATTTGTATTTTCGGGTACGGTAAAATAAAAGCCATCCTGCCGATACCGGACAATTCGCAACGCCGGTTCGCTAATTTCGAAGCGGACTAATTTTTTCAGGCTGTAACCCGAGTCGCCATCAGAGTCGGTTACTATATGCCTACACTATGTTGAAAATTCGATCGTGCTAATTTCCTGGAATATTTCATTGGTAGTGTTGTCCGTGCTGGTCGCCATGATAGGCTCGTTCGCCGCCCTGACGCATGCACAGCGCATGAGGGAGAGCACCGGGCATGTGGCAACATTATGGATGCTGGCCGGCGGTTGCACGCTGGGTGTGGCCATCTGGTCCATGCACTTTATCGGCATGCTGGCATTGCATCTGCCGATTCCGCTGGCTTTTGATCAGAAACTGACCTTTCTGTCCATGCTGCCTGCCGTTGTCGCTGCACTGCTGTGTTTTCGGGTGTTGCTTGATGCGCATATCGGTTACGGGCGTATCGCCGTCAGCGCTCTCTTGATGGGCGCGGGCATCAGTCTGATGCACTATACCGGCATGGCCGCACTCAAGATGGAACCCGAGATTCGTTATGATCCGCTGATTTTCACTCTGTCCGTGACCATTGCCTTTGTTGCATCGTGGGCTGCGTTGCTGATGATGTATCAGGGTGAACGCATCAAGCTGCCACCCTTGCTGCGCTTCGTGCTGGGTGCAGTCATCATGGGCGGCGCGATTTCCGGGATGCATTACACCTCCCTGCTGGGCGCTGTCATACAGCCCGGCAGCGTTTGCCTGTCCGGTGTGTCCAGGATAGAACCACACATTCTGTCGATGCTGGTGTCGGTGACGGCCTTGTTGTGGTTCGGCGGCGGCATTTTTGCCAGCTTGTTCGATCGTCGCGTGGCGCAACAAAACGCGCAGTCATTAGCCGCGTTAGAGCTGAAATATCAGAATTTGCAGGCGGATACTGAACATCAAGCCAGCGAGATGACGCAATCATTGCGTGATAGCGAGGAACGGCTGCGCATGACGCTCAGATGCGCACCCGATGCGGTGTTTATCTTCGAGCAGGATGGGCGCATCGTTTACGTCAACGATAATGTGATTGACTTGCTGGGCTTCGATCGCGACGCGTTGTATGTTATGACGATTTTCGACCTGGTGCCGCCCGTCTGGCACCCGGCTTACAGGCAGGAAATCCGTAAAATACTCGCGGATAACGAACGCCATGTCTATGAGATTTCTCTGGTCAGAAAAGACGGCGGCAAGATTCCGATGGAATTAAATGCGGTGCTTTTGCCCGATGGCCGGATTTACGGTTCGTGCCGCGACATCACCGAACGCAAGTTCGCACAACGTGCCTTGCAGGATTCTCAGGAAAATTTGCAGCGTCTGCTCAACTCCGTCGCGGAAGGTATTTACGGCGTCGATACCAAAGGGGTGTGCACCTTCGTGAATGCGGCGTTTCTGCGCATCCTGGGATATGCAGATGCCAGCGAAGTCGTCGGCCAGCGGGTTCATCCTCTGATACATCATACGCATGCAGATGGCAGCCCCTATAGTGCCCGGGAATGCAAGATGTATGTGGCATTCAAGTCCATGCAAGCCATTCATGTGGTCGACGAAATATTCTGGCGCCGTGACGGCACAGCGATCCCGGTTGAATACTGGTCGCACCCCATTGTGAAAAACGGCGTGGTGCTGGGTGCGGTAGCGACTTTTCTTGATATTACCGAACGTAAACTGACTGAGCAAAGAATTCATCAGCTGGCTTTTTATGATGCGCTGACCGGCTTGCCGAATCGCCGCCTGTTGCTGGACAGGTTGAATCAGGCGTTTGCCGTCAGCGACCGCAATGCGCGCTACGGTGCGCTGATGTTTCTGGATCTTGATCATTTCAAGACCCTGAATGACACCAAAGGTCATGAAACGGGTGATTTGCTGCTGGTCGAAGTAGCAAAGCGCTTGCAACATTGTGTCAGGGACGGCGATACGGTCGCGCGCCTGGGTGGCGACGAATTCGTCGTGGTGCTGGAAATGCTGAGTGGCAACGTCAACGATGCGGTGATACAGGCTGAGTTGGTGGGTGAGAAGATGCGCGCGGCACTGAATCTGCCCTATCAATTAAATACACATACCCACCGCACGACACCCAGTATCGGCATCGTGTTGTTCCTTGGGCATCAGGAAAATATCGACAATTTGCTTCGCTATGCCGATACCGCGATGTATCAGGCCAAGGCGGCGGGGCGCAACGCGATACGCTTCTACGACCCGGACATGCAGGCGGCACTGGAAGCGCGCGTTAAGTTGGAATCTGAATTGCGCAGCGCGCTGGAAAAGCAGCAATTTCATTTGTACTACCAGATTCAGGTGGACAGACGGCGTCAACCGATAGGCGCAGAAGTGCTGTTGCGCTGGATGCATCCCGAACGAGGTGTGGTTCCGCCGTTGCAATTTATTTCGTTGTGCGAGGAGACCGGATTGATTTTGCCGATCGGTTTGTGGGTGTTGCAAACCGCCTGCGCGCAACTCAAAGCATGGCAAAACAACGAATTGACCCGTGATTTGGTGCTGGCTGTGAATGTCAGTGCCCGGCAGTTCAGGCAAAGTGACTTTATCGCACAAATTCAGCGCGTGTTACAGGACAGTGGCGCAAAGGCATCCCTGCTGAAGCTGGAACTGACCGAGAGCATCGTACTGGAAAATGTAGAAGATACCATTAAAAAGATGCGTGAAATCAAGCTGTTGGGCGTTAGCTTCTCGATGGATGATTTCGGTACCGGCTACTCATCGCTGCAATACCTGAAACGCCTGCCGCTGGATCAGATCAAGATCGATCAGTCGTTTGTGCGTGACATCACCACCGATCCCAACGATGCCGCCATCGTGCAGACTGTGATCGCGATGACCGAAGCGCTGGGGCTGAACGTGATAGCCGAAGGCGTGGAGACCGAAGCGCAGCTCGAATTTCTCAACCAGCGTGGCTGCCATGCACATCAGGGGTATTTGTTCAGCAAGCCGGTGCCTGTCGAACAGTTTGAACTGTTGCTGAATCGCCCGGGTTAACCTGGAACTCGAGCAAAAAATATTTTCAGGCTATGGTTTCTTAACATGAACAGGGGAGCATGATGAGATCGCCATTTTTCAATTTGTCCGGCTGGTTGTGCGCAGCGCTTCTGACCGGAATGGCGCTGGCAGGAGCTGAAGAGTTCAGGCCGGAACTGGTTGGCGATATCGGCCTGGGCGGCTACTACACGCGCAGCATTGTTCGCGGCAATCAAAATGAGTTCAGCGCGCTGCCGTACCTCGATTTTGAATACGGCAGGTTGTTCGCCCGGGTCGATACCCTGGGCGTCAAAACGCTGAAGATGGGATATGGCTATCTGGAACTGGTAGGCAGGATCAGTCAGGATGGCTTCAACACGAATGCGCCCAACCTGGCTGGCCTCGGTAACAGAGAAACCTCTGTCCCGATCGGTGTCGGCACCCTTCAGGTGACGCCGCTGGGCGGGGTCATGATCAATGCATTTCACGATGTAAACCGGTCGCAGGGCGACTTGTTCGAGGTGATCTATGGCGGGCAGATCGATCTGCCGCGGGTGACGTTATATCCCCTGATAGGCGGCGAATATCAGTCCCGGAAATATGTGCGCTATTACTACGGAATCTCACCCCTTGAAGCGGCAAACAGTCAATACGCCGCCTACCAGCCTGCGGCTGCAGTGAACGGTCTGATAGGACTGATAGCCGAGATCAGTCTGACCGATGAATATTATCTCAATTGCAATGTACGCCGCAAATGGCTCGGCAACGCGATACAGCTCAGCCCTGTCGTGAGTCAAGGATACCTGGATACAGGCTATATTTCACTGAGTTACCGGTTCAGGTAAGCGCTTCATATAGTTGCAGCGCAGGGTACTTGCCGGGCGACAGTACAAGCAAAGCCTGATAGAATGCGCGGTCGTAATTTTATCAATCCCAGTTTGGAGAATTTAGCATGGCTGTTGAACGTACTCTGTCAATTATCAAACCTGATGCTGTTGCAAAAAATGTTATCGGTCAAATCTATTCCCGTTTCGAAGGCGCTGGCCTGAAGATCATCGCTGCTCGCATGACACAACTGTCCCGCGCTGAAGCTGAAGGCTTTTACGCCGTACACGCTGCACGTCCTTTTTTCAATGATCTGGTCAGCTTCATGATTTCCGGTCCTGTAATGATTCAGGCTCTGGAAGGCGAAGGCGCAATCCTGAAGAATCGCGACCTGATGGGCGCGACTGATCCTAAGAAGGCCGACAAGGGCACGATCCGTGCTGATTTCGCTGACAGCATCGATGCAAATGCAGTACACGGTTCTGACGCGGCTGAAACAGCAGCGGTTGAAATCGCGTATTTCTTCCCTGCAATGAATGTTTACTCGCGTTAATTATTGAAACAAGCAATGCCAAAAAACCTCCTCGACCTCGATGCGCACTCGCTGACCGCTTATTTCACGGAAATGGGCGAAAAGCCGTTCCGTGCGAAGCAGTTGCTGCGCTGGATTTACCAGGTCGGGGAGTCCGATTTCGCCGCGATGACCGACATCGCGGCTGTGTTGCGTGAGAAACTGGCACGCAACGCCTGTATTACCGTGCCGGATATTGTCAAGGAAGAGCTGTCCGACGACGGCACACGCAAGTGGCTGTTGAGTGTCGGCGCCGGCAATGCCGTGGAAGCGGTGTATATCCCCGAAGCTTCACGCGGCACGCTGTGTATTTCCTCGCAGGCCGGTTGTGCGCTGGATTGCTCGTTCTGTTCAACCGGCAAGCAGGGTTTTAATCGCAACCTCAGTGTGGCGGAAATTATCGGCCAGCTTTGGTGGGCGAATCATCGTCTGGGTAAGAACATTGAGGGTAACTGGCCGGTCAGCAACGTGGTGATGATGGGTATGGGCGAACCGTTGCTCAATTTTGACAATACGGTGAGTGCGCTGCGCCTGATGCTGGACGATCAGGCTTATGGTCTGTCGCGCCGTCGTGTGACGGTTTCCACTTCCGGCATCGTGCCGGCGATGGACAGGCTGCGCGATGAATGTCCGGTGGCCCTGGCCGTGTCGCTGCATGCGCCGAATGACGCGCTGCGCGACAAGCTCGTGCCGGTCAATCAGAAGTATCCTCTGAAAGAGCTGATGGCGGCCTGTCGTCGTTATCTGGAGCGCGCGCCGCGCGATTTCATCACCTTCGAATACGTGATGCTCGACGGGGTAAACGACTCGGTGCAGCAGGCGCATGAGCTGGTGCGGCTGGTACGCGATGTTCCTTGCAAGTTAAACCTGATCCCGTTTAATCCTTTTCCGCTGTCGCCCTATAAGCGCTCAAGGCCGGATGCAATACAGCGATTCCGCGATGTGCTGATGCAGGCTGATATCATCACCACTACCCGTAAGACGCGCGGCGAAGATATCGCGGCGGCATGCGGCCAACTTGCGGGGCAGGTGCTGGATAAAACCAAGAGAACCCGTCCTGTCGTGTTCCATAACAGTGAGGCAGAACAATGAAGCGCGTAGCCTTAATCGTCATGTTGGTGTTGGCTGGTTGTGCGGGCGGCAATGCTGTGAAGCAGCCGGGTAATGAGCGTGCGCAAAACAGTGCGAAAATTCACACCGAGCTGGCAGGCATGTATTTCGAACGCGCCCAGATGGGGATCGCGCTGTCTGAAATCGATATGGCTTTACAGGCGGATCGCAATTACGCACCGGCGTATAACGTGCGTGGTTTGATCCACATGTCGCTGCGCGAGGACAAAGAAGCGGAAGAGGATTTTGTGCAAAGTTTGCGTCTGGATAAGGCAGATTCTGAGGCGCATAACAATTACGGTTGGTTTTTGTGCCAGCGCGGCCGTGAACAGGAATCCATCACGCATTTCATGGCGGCGGTGAAAAACCCTTTGTATCCAACGCCGGAGCGGGCTTATCTGAATGCAGGTCTTTGTTTTCAGAAAGCGGGCAACAACAAGGATGCTGAGGATTTTTTACAGCGCGCCTTGCGGGTGCAGCCGGATTTGACACAGGCGCTTGTTGCGATGGCAGAGCTCAAATTTGCCGAGGGCGATTACCCTGCTGCCAGTAAATATTTTGCGAAATATGCGCAAAAAAATGATAATTTGACGGCCGGACAGCTATGGCTGGCGATACGTATAGAGCATAAGGCGGGAGACGGTAATGCGGAGGCAAGTTATGCCTTGCAGTTGCGTCAACGTTATCCTGATGCGCGTGAAACTCAATTATTGATGCATGGGGAATGATGGAACAGTTGCCAGAGAATAATATCGATCCCGTAGAAGCTGCGGTGCAGGATGACGCAACGATGCCATCTGTCGGATTTCAATTGCGCGCAGGCCGTGAACGTCTGGGGATGAGCATCGAGGATGTGGTCGCCAAGATCAAGCTGGCTCCGCGTCAAATTGTGGCGCTGGAAGCCGATGATTTTCAGGCGCTGCCCGAGACTACTTTCTTGCGCGGGTTTGTGCGCAGCTATGCCAAACTGTTGCAGATGGAGGTGCAGCCGCTGTTGGATGCGTTGCCCGGTGCCCAGGTTGCCAAAGTCATCGTCGATATGCAAATGGTTGAAGCGCCTTTTCCTTCAGAAAAAACAGTGCGCCGGCAAAATGTGAATTTGCTGATTGCCGCGTTTATTGTTGCGCTGCTGATAGCCGGCTTTGCAGCATGGCAAGCCAAAGCGCCACATCCAGCCGGGCAGGCGACGGATGCAGCGTCGGATGTCGCAATTGTCGAAACTTCGCTGCCTTTGCCCGAGCAAGCTGAAATTCTGGATGGCTCAGGTGTTGTGGAAGCGGGCGTGCCGGAATCAGCCGTTGTTGCACCTGCTGTTCAGGCAGCGCCGGCTGCATCAGTACCGGCGGCCGCATCAGCACCGGCGGCAGTCGTGGTTAAACCCGCAGCCGCGTTGCGTCTGGTGTTCGACAAGGAATCCTGGGCGGAAATAAAGGATCAATCCGGCAAGACGCTGATCAGACAAGTCAATCCGGCCGGCAGCGAGTTGCGTGTCGAAGGTGTCGCGCCCTTTACACTGGTGATCGGCCATGCCGCAACGGTGCATTTATATTACCGGGAAAAGCCGGTGGATCTGACGTCCTACATCAACGCTACCAGCGATGTGGCGCGCATGACGCTGGAATAACAGGTATGGACGCCATTAAACGTCGCCCGTCGCAACGGGTATTGGTGGGTAGCGTGATGCTGGGAGGCGGTGCGCCCATCGTCGTGCAATCCATGACCAACACCGATACCGCCGATGTGGATGCAACCACCAGACAAGTATTCGAGTTGGCCCGCGCAGGTTCGGAGCTGGTGCGCATCACCGTCAATACGCCCGAGGCGGCAGCTGCTGTGGCGCATATTCGCAGGCGGCTCGATGCGCTGGGTTGTTATGTGCCGCTGGTTGGCGACTTTCATTACAACGGACATCGTTTGCTGACCGAGTTTCCTGACTGTGCCGGCGCATTGGCGAAATACCGTATCAATCCCGGCAATGTCGGACGCAACCGCGCTGAGGACGATCCTTTTACCATCATGATTCAGACCGCGATACGCTATGATAAGCCGGTGCGCATCGGGGTGAACTGGGGTAGTCTGGACCAGAATCTGGTGGTGCGGATGATGGACGAGAATGCGCAGCTGGCACAGCCCAAAGACGTCAAAGAAGTCACCCGCGCAGCACTGATTGCATCTGCAATCGAAAGTGCACAACGCGCCGAACAACTGGGCATGCAGCATAACCGTATCGTGTTGTCCTGCAAGGTCAGCGAAGTGCAGGACTTGATTGCAGTATATCGTTCACTGACACAGCAATGCGATTACGCCCTGCATCTGGGACTGACCGAGGCCGGCATGGGTTCCAAAGGGATCGTCGCCTCCACTGCCGCCCTGGCTGTTCTGTTGCAGGAAGGCATAGGCGATACCATCCGTATCTCCCTGACCCCGGAGCCGGGAGGGGACCGCACACAGGAAGTGCTGGTAGGTCAGGAAATATTGCAGACCATGGGTATGCGTGCTTTCGCGCCTATGGTCACCGCCTGTCCGGGTTGCGGCCGCACCACCAGCAGTTTCTTTCAGGAGCTGGCACAAAGCATACAGCGTCACCTGCGCACGCAAATGCCGGTCTGGCGCGAACAATATATTGGTGTGGAGAACATGACCGTCGCGGTGATGGGCTGCGTGGTAAACGGGCCGGGGGAGAGCAAGATGGCGAATATCGGCATCAGCCTGCCTGGCACCGGTGAAACTCCTGCTGCTCCGATCTATATCGACGGAGAGAAGGCGATGACCTTGCGCGGCGACAACATCGCGGCAGAATTTACCGGCATCGTGGATGATTATGTGGCAAGAAAATACGTAAAACGGGGAGTGGGAAGTGGGGAGTAGAAAGTAGGTTTTTCCCACTTACTACTGACCACTTACTACTCACCAGGATTAAACATGAGCAACGAAACACTACAAGCAGTACGCGGCATGAATGATATCCTGCCGGACGAAGCAGGACTCTGGTTATGGTTTGAAGAAATGGTGAGCGACTGGCTGGCAAGTTATGGCTATCGCAATATCCGCATGCCGCTGGTTGAACCCACAGGCTTGTTCAAACGGGCGATCGGCGAAGTAACCGACATCGTGGAAAAAGAGATGTACAGCTTCGAGGATAGCCTGAACGGCGATCAGTTGACGCTGCGTCCTGAAGGTACGGCATCCTGCGTGCGCGCGGTGTTGCAACACAATTTGCTGTATAACGCGCCACAACGTCTGTACTACAGCGGGCCGATGTTCCGCCATGAGCGCCCGCAAAAGGGGCGCTATCGCCAGTTCCATCAGGTAGGCGTGGAAGCCTTGGGCTTTGCGGGTCCCGATATCGATGCCGAGCAGATAATGATGTGCGCCAGGTTGTGGAAAAGGTTAGGTTTAAGCGACGTGACGCTGCAAATTAACACGCTGGGTGATTCGGCGTGCCGTCATAGCCACCGTGCCAAGTTGATCGCGTATTTCGAGCAGAATCTGGAACTTTTGGATGCAGAGGCGACGCGCCGTCTGCACAGCAATCCGCTGCGCATACTGGACAGCAAGAATCCGGCGATGCAGGCGTTGATTGAAGCGGCACCGAAGCTGATGGATGAGCTGAATACTGATGCGCTGACGCATTTTGCAGCGGTGCAGGCGATCCTGACGAGGCATGACATTGCGTTTGAGATCAACCCGCGTCTGGTTCGGGGCCTGGATTACTACAACCGCACCGTGTTCGAGTGGGTGACGACAAAGCTTGGCGCGCAAGGCACGATCTGCGCCGGTGGACGTTACGACGGGCTGATAGAACAAATCGGCGGCAAGCCGGCACCCGCGATGGGTTTCGCGATGGGCGTCGAGCGTTTGCTGGTGTTGTTGCAGGAAGCCGGCATGGCGCTGCCCAAACCGCGGCTGGACGTCTACGTGGTGCATCAGGGCGAACTGGCCGGTCAATTGGCAAGTCAGGTTGCCGAACAGTTGCGTGACGTCAATCTTCGTGTGGCGTTGCATTGCGGCGGTGGCAGTTTCAAATCGCAAATGAAAAAGGCCGATGCCAGTTGTGCAGTTGTGGCAGTGGTGATCGGGGACGATGAAGCGCAGGCGAATGAAGTGAGCGTCAAACCGATGCAGGGCGGCACGCAGGTGCGGGTGAACGTGCAGGATCTCGCCGCCACGATTAACGAACTTATCAAGCAGGAGTAAAACATGGCAGTTTTGGATTTGCAGGAACAGGAACAACTCGACACACTCAAGGCATGGTGGAAAGACAACGGCAACTGGGTGCTGGGTACGGTGCTGGTGGTCGTGGTTGCACTGGGCGGTTGGCGCGGCTGGCAGTATTACCAGAACAAGCAGACGAGCGAGGCTGCGACCTTGTATCAGCAATTTGTCGAGCAGCTGGCCAGCAATGATGCCAAACGGGTCAACGATGCCGCAGCGGCGGTGATGGATAAATACGCGGCTACCCCTTATGCTTCGCGTGCGGCATTGATTGCGGCTCAGGTAAATGAGTCGGGTAAAGAACCGTTGCGTGCCAAGACGCAATTGCAATGGGTTATCGAACATGCATCCGAAGACGGCCTGAAAAGCGTGGCCAGTCTGCGCATGGCGTCGATATTGCTGGATGAAAAGGATTACGCAGGCGCCTTGAAGCTGCTCGATGCCAAACATGCGGCTTCGTTCGATGTGTTGTATGCAGATCTGAAGGGCGATGTGCTGGCTGCACAAGGCAAGCCGAGCGACGCGCGTGCCGCGTACCAGCTGGCATTTGACAAGCTGGATGAGAAGAGCAACTACCGTAATCTGGTTCAGATGAAGCTGGATGCATTCGGAGCGCCAAAATGATCATTCGTCGTTTGCAACTGACGTTGGTGTTGCTGGCATTGAGTGGCTGCGGCACCGTGGACACGGTCAAGGGCTGGATGGGCAAGACGGCGGGAGGAACTGAGCCTGCCAAACTGGTCGAGTTCACAGAAACTGCAAAATTTACAGAACGCTGGCATGAAAACTTTGGCGATGCGGGTGCCAATCCGTTGCAGGCTGCACTCGCATCCGATGCGGTTTATGGTGCATCCGGCAAAGGCCGGCTGACGCGTCTTGATCGCGCCACGGGCCGGTCGGTATGGAGCATCGACAGCAATATTACAGTTTCTGCCGGTGTCGGTGCCGGCGAGGGTCTGGTGCTGATCGGCAGTGATAAAGGCGAGGTGCTGGCTTTTGGCGAGAATGGCAAATTGCGCTGGAAGCAAACCGTATCCAGCGAAGTGCTGGGTGTGCCGCAAGTGAGTGACGGCGTGGTGGTCGTGCGCAGCGGCGACGGGCACATTGCGGGCCTGAGTATTGCCGATGGCCATCGTCTGTGGGTTTATGAACGCAGCACCCCGGCCCTTGTCGTGCGCAGTCATGCGGGTGTAACTGTACGTCGTGGCGTGGCTTATGCCGGTTTTGCCGGCGGAAAGCTGGTCGCCATCAAGTTGACGGACGGCTCGCTGTTGTGGGAAAACACCGTTTCGCAACCGCGTGGCAATACCGAACTGGAACGCATCAGCGACATTACCAGCAATCCGGTCGTGAGCGACGCACAAGTCTGTGCGATTGCCTTTCAGGGACGCCTGGCCTGTTATGAAGCGGGGCAGGGAAGCCCGCTGTGGAACAGGGAAATCGGCAGCGATAAGGGTTTGTTTATATTGCGTAAGCAGCTCTTTGTCAGCGATGCACGCGGCGCTGTGATGGCGCTGGATAAAGACAGCGGCAGTACGGTGTGGAAGAACGAACAGCTATTGCTGCGCGATACTTCAGCACCCTATGCACAGGATAATTTCGTGGTGGTCGGTGACTATCAGGGATTCCTGCATGGCTTAAGCCGTGAAGATGGCCGCTTTGCCGTACGTATCAAGCTGGACGGCAGTGCCATTCAGGCGGCCCCTGTCGAAATGGATGACGGCATGCTGGTGCAAACCCGCAGCGGCGGCATTTATTCGTTGTCTGTTAAATAAGGGGAAGAGGGAAGGGAAAGCGTCTTTGGCGCTCAAGGGATAAGGGAAAACCCTTCACTCTTCACTCTTCACCCTTCTATTTTCAATTTTCAATTTTCAATTTTTTCTCAGGTTTTCATTATGTTACCCACACTTGTATTAGTTGGTCGTCCGAATGTGGGTAAGTCCACTTTGTTCAATCGTCTCACGCGCAGTCGCGACGCACTGGTAGCCGATCAGCCGGGATTGACCCGCGATCGCCATTACGGGCGCGGCCGCGTCGGTGAGCGCCCTTTCCTGGTGGTCGATACAGGGGGGCTTGAGCCTGTCGCCAAAGACGGCATCATGTTCGAAATGGCCAGGCAAAGCCGCCAGGCCGTGGATGAAGCGGACGTCGTCCTGTTTCTGGTCGATGGTCGTGCGGGCTGCACGCCGCAGGATCTGATCATCGCCACTCAATTGCGCAAGACCGGCAAGCCGATTCTGCTGCTGGTCAACAAGGCCGAAGGTATGGCGCGCGCCCGTGTCACCGCCGAATTCTTCGAGCTTGGATTGGGCGAGCCTTATCCGATTTCCTCAGCCCACGGCGACAATGTCGTCGAAGTGGTCGAAATCGCACTGGAAAACTTTCCTGAAGAAGAGGTTGAAGAGGAAGCGGTTACTCAAGACAAGCCGCCCAAGCTGGCTATCGTGGGCCGCCCGAATGTCGGCAAATCCACGCTGGTCAACGCCATTCTGGGTGAGCAGCGCGTGATCGCGTTCGATCAGCCCGGCACCACCCGCGACAGTATCTATATCGATTTCGAGCGCGAAGGAAAACAGTACACCATCATCGACACCGCAGGCGTACGCCGTCGCGGCAAGGTCGATGAAGCCGTCGAAAAGTTCTCTGTCATCAAGACCATGCAGGCGATTGAAGACGCCAACGTGGTGGTGCTGGTGGTCGATGCACGCGATCAGATCACCGAACAGGATGCGCACGTCGCCGACTTCGTATTGCAAGCCGGGCGCGCGCTGGTGCTGGCGGTCAATAAGTGGGACGGGCTGGATAATCATCAGCGCGAGATGGTCAAGAGTGACATCGAACGCAAGCTGCATTTTCTGGATTTTGCCACACGCCATTACATTTCCGCGCTCAACGGCAACGGCATCGCAAACGTGCTGACCTCCGTGGATGAGGCTTATGCTGCGGCCATGGCTAAAATGTCCACGCCCAAGCTGACGCGTGCATTGCTGGGCGCGGTCGAAAAGCAGGCGCCGCCGAAGGTGGGACGTTTCCTGCCCAAGATGCGCTACGCCCACCAGGGCGGCAGCAATCCGCCGCTGATCGTGGTTCACGGCAGCGGTCTGGACAATATCCCGGCCAGCTACGCGCGCTATCTGGAACGCGCTTTTGCCGAAGTTTTCAGGCTGCAAGGCACGCCGTTGAAGATCCAGTTCAACTCCAGCAAGAATCCGTTCGAGGGCAAGAAACCACGTGCGCTGACAGAAGCCGAGCAACGCTCAGCCCACCGTGCCCGGATACGTGGTCGCAAGCTGTACGGCAAGCAATAACCATCGCTTAGTCACGCTCAAGCGGTAAACCGATCAGACTCTCAGACAGCCTGGTCGGTTTACCGCTTTTTTATTTGACTCACCGCCCAGCGGTTTGTTTGATGAGGCGTTTTTTCTGATCGGGGTGATTCGTTTATACTGAAACCCGGCTTCGACATAACTGATACTCATGGATCATCAATTCTATACATTCGCTGCATTTTTGGCAGGCCTGCTGGCAGGCGCAGCGGTCATCTGGCTGGTGTTGCGGGAGCGCGCATCAAGTGCGCATAACGAAACTCAGGTGGAAATGGCTCGTCTCAACGAGCGATTGAGCGCAGCGCAGGAAGACGCCAGGCGTCTGGCAACAGAGCACGCTAATGCGGATGCGACCATCCAGCAACTCAAACAAGACCTGGGTGATTTGCGCGAGAAGACGGGGGCGGCAGCGTCTACGGTTGCGAACCAGAGCGTTCAATTGATTGCCCTCGGGCGCGAGCGGGACGGTCTTGCCGCGTTGCGGGATCAGATGAATATCGAGCAGCAGCGACTGAGCAATCAGGTGACCGAGTTATCGACCAGTTTGACTGCGGAGCGCGACAAAGCCAGTGAGAATCTCGCAGTACTGAATAACGCGAGGGAAGAGCTTTCCAATCAATTCAAGGTGCTGGCTAATGAAATACTGGAAGATAAAACAAAGCGTTTTACCGAACAGAATCAGACCAATATCAGTCAGCTGCTCGAACCGCTGAAAGTCAAGATCACCGAGTTTCAGGGCCAGGTACACGAAGTCTATGTTCAGGAGGGCAAGGACAGGTCCGCGCTGACCGAGCAGGTTAAGCAACTGATGTTGCTTAACAACCAACTGTCAAAAGACGCGCACAATCTGACCTCAGCCCTGAAAGGTCAGACCAAGACGCAGGGCAATTGGGGCGAGCTGATTCTGGAGCGGGTGCTGGAGGCTTCCGGTTTGCGCAAAGGGCATGAATATGACGTGCAGGAAAGCCATACCCGTGCCGATGGCACGCGCGCCCAGCCGGACGTGGTGGTTCATCTGCCCGAAGACAAGCATCTGATCATCGATGCCAAGGTGTCGCTGAACGCGTATGAGGAGTATGCCAATACCGAAACTGATCACCAGCGCGATGCAGCGATGAGGCGCCATCTGGAATCGGTGCGCTCCCATATCAAAGAGCTGTCCGAAAAAAACTACCAGCAGCTATACGGTCTGAAATCGCTCGATTTCGTGCTGATGTTTATTCCGATAGAGCCGGCCTTCATGCTGGCTATCTCGCATGACAGCGATTTATGGCAGGATGCGTGGCGTCGCAACGTCTTGCTGGTGAGCCCGAGCACCTTGCTGTTTGTGGTGCGCACCGTAGCCCATCTGTGGCGTCAGGAGCAGCAGAATCGCAATGCTCAGGAGATTGCCAATCGCGGCGCCGAACTGTATGACAAGCTGGCAGGTTTCGTGGAAGATCTGGAAGGTCTGGGTGTCAAGCTGCAACAGGCGCAGAGGGCTTATGACGGCGCATATAACAAGTTTGCCGGGGGCCGCGGCAACGTGATCAGACAGGCTGAAATGCTCAAAGAGCTGGGCGTAAAACCCACCAAACAACTGCCGCAAAAGATGATCGATGCCGCGCTGGATGTTATTAAAGACAAGAGCGGAGAGCTGAAATGAAGCGCGTAAAGAACAGTTTGTTTGAACTTGTAGATTGTAGCGTGTGGCTGGTGGCCATTTTGTCGCGCTATGCGCGGTTTTGCTACCAGCTACCAGCTACCCGCTTGGTGTGCTTGTCATGAGCCTGGTTCTTGCAGGCGACATCGGCGGCACCAAGACCCGCCTGGCTATCGTGTCAGTACAAGGTATGCAGCTACGCATCGAGCATGAAGCAAGTTTTCGTAGTCAGGCTTATGAAAAATTTGAAACCTTGCTGGGCGAATTTTTGTCCGGTGTCGTCACGCCCGGCTGTGCGGCGTTCGGGGTTGCAGGACCGGTGCAGGGCAGGGTAGTACAAACTACAAACCTGCCCTGGCGCATTGACGCCGACGCATTGCAGCGACAATTCGGCTTTATCCGGTGCACGCTGCTCAATGATCTGGAAGCCATGGCGTACGGATTGCCCGCGTTAGGGCCGGATGATTTGCTGACCTTGCAGGCGGGTGCCGATTCTGCCTGCGGCAATGTAGCGGTGATTGCTGCGGGAACAGGGCTGGGCGAGGCCGGTTTGTATTGGGATGGTGTACGCCATCAGCCGTTTGCCACTGAAGGCGGGCATGCCAGTTTTTCTCCTGCAAACACACTGGAATTTTCCTTGCTGCGTCATCTGCAACAGCAGTTTCAGCACGTCAGTTGGGAGCGCGTGGTGTCCGGCATGGGGATTGTCAGTCTGCACGAATTTTTGCGCCGGTATCGCAGCATTGATACTCCGGACTGGCTCCTCGAAGAAATGCACAGCGGCGATGCCGCAGCCGCAATTTCCAACGCCGCCGGGCGCGATGAAATCTGCGCTGAGACGATGCACCTGTTTGTGAGACTGTATGGCGCTGAGGCCGGCAATCTGGCACTCAAGGTGATGAGCCGGGGCGGGATTTATCTGGGCGGCGGTATCGCCCCGAAAAATTTGCCATTGCTGCAAAACGGCACTTTCATGGAGGCATTCCTGAGTAAAGGCCGGATGCGCCCTTTACTGGCGGCCATGCCGGTCAAGGTGATACTGAATGACAGAGCCGCGCTGTACGGCCCGGCTTTGCGTGCCGCACAACGGGCATAACTGTAACAATTGTTATCTATCATGCAATCCAACATGCAGTTGTCGCGGGCGTAGTGTTTTTTTAACAGCCCGTTTCCATGTGACATGGGCACGGTTAGTTGTTAAACTGCAGCCGGTTTCAAATTTCAGAATAATCATTTTAAATACAGGCGTTTGTCATGAGTTCCTCAAAAAAATCCAATTCCGCGCAGCCTGACCGTTCCAATCCCGGCGTCCTGCAGCGCACACTGACCAATCACCTTATTTACACCGAAGGTAAATCCGTCAAGACCGCCACCGATCGTGACTGGTTTGAGGCGTCAGCACACGCCGTGCGCGATCAGCTCATTGAAAAACATCTGAAAACGACAGAAGAATATTCAGAGCAGGACCCTAAACGGCTCTATTACCTCTCTCTTGAATTTCTGATCGGTCGCACGCTGTCAAATGCGGCACTCAATTTAGGCATTGAGCCGTCACTGCGTGAAAGTTTGAAGGCGTTGGGTCAGGAACTGGAAGAGGTCGAAGAAACCGAGATCGATGCGGCCCTGGGTAATGGCGGTCTGGGCCGCCTGGCAGCCTGTTTCCTCGATTCCATGGCGACGCTCGATTTGCCGGGCCAGGGTTATGGCATACGCTACGAATACGGCATGTTCAACCAGCGCATCAAGAACGGGCAGCAAGTCGAGCGGCCGGATAACTGGCTGCGTTTTGGCAACCCCTGGGAATTCCAGCGCCCTGAGCGCATGTACCCGGTCAAGTTCTTCGGTCGTGTCGTCCGGTTTCCGGATAACGAGGGAGGCACTGAACATCACTGGGTAGATGGTGAAACGGTGATGGCGATGGCCTTTGACGTGCCTATCCCCGGTTACAACACCGATACCGTGAATAACCTGCGCCTGTGGGCCGCCAAGGCTGCTCGCGAATTCAACCTCGAATCGTTCAACGCAGGCGACTATCTCAGCGCGGTTCAGGACAAGAATATTTCCGAGAGTCTGTCCAAGGTGCTCTACCCGAACGACAGTTCGGCGGTGGGTAAGGAATTGCGCTTAAGACAGGAGTATTTCTTCGTATCAGCATCCATTCAGGATATCTTGTATAACTTTTTACAGGAACACAGCGATTGGGATCAATTGCCGGAGAAGGTCGCCATCCAGTTGAATGACACACACCCGGCTGTCGGTGTGGCCGAGATGATGTATCAATTGCTTGATGTGCACGGCCTGAAATGGGATCACGCATGGAGCCTGGTCACCAAGATATTTGCCTACACCAACCATACCCTGATGCCTGAGGCGCTGGAGACCTGGGCGGTGGATAAGTTTGAACGGGTGTTGCCGCGTCATCTGGAAATTATTTTCGAAATCAATCATCGCTTCATGGCGCTGGTTAACCATCACTTCCCCGGCGATACCGGGTTGCTTGAGCGCGTTTCCATCATCAATGAAAGTCACGGCAGGCGTGTGCGCATGGCGCATCTGGCCGTGGTTGGCAGTCATACCGTGAATGGTGTGGCGGCGATTCACAGCGATTTGTTGCAAACCACGTTGTTTGCCGATTTTCATCGCATTTATCCGGAAAAATTCATCAACGTCACCAACGGCATTACGCCGCGTCGCTGGCTGAATCAGTGCAACCCCGGCTTGTCCCGGCTGATCGCCTCGCGCATCGGCACGGGTTTTGTGCGCGATCTCGATCAACTAAAGGGCCTGGTTGAACATGCCGAAAATGGCAAATTCCGCAGCGAATTCCGTGCGGTTAAACAAGCCAACAAGGTGCGCCTGGCACAATATATCGAGCAGAAGGTCGGCATTAAAGTTGACGTGAATTCGATGTTCGACGTGCAGATCAAGCGTATCCACGAATACAAGCGTCAACTGTTGAACGTGTTGCATGTGATTACGCTGTACAACCGCATTCGCACCGGTAATGCGCATTCGGTTACGCCGCGCACCATCATTTTTGCAGGCAAAGCGGCACCTGGCTACAAACTGGCCAAGCTGATCATTCGCCTGATCAATGATGTCGCCAGCATCGTCAACGACGACCCGGCTGTACATGGTTTGCTGAAAGTGGTGTTCCTGCCTAACTACGACGTTTCATCGGCGGAAAAACTGTTCCCGGCCAGCGATCTGTCTGAACAGATTTCCACAGCGGGCACTGAAGCTTCCGGTACCGGCAATATGAAGATGGCACTCAACGGTGCGTTGACGATAGGCACGCTGGATGGCGCCAACGTCGAAATTCTTGAAGAAGTCGGTGAGAATAATATCTTTATCTTCGGCCTGACCACGCCGCAAGTCGCCGATCTGCGTGCCGACGGCTACAGTGCGTGGGATCATTACTACGGCAACGAAGAGCTGAAACAGGTGCTGGACATGATAGGCAGTGGTTTCTTCTCGGTGGAAGAACCCGGTCGCTACCGTCAGATTTTTGACAACCTGACGCATCATGGCGACCATTATCTGTTGCTGGCAGATTACGCCAGTTACATCGCCACTCAGGACAGGGTCAGTCTGCTCTATCAGGACAAGGAAGAATGGACGCGTCGCGCCATCCTGAATGTCGCGAATATGGGCAAGTTTTCCAGCGATCGCACGATCATGGAATATGCCGACAATGTCTGGAACGTCAAGAGTGTGAAACAAAGGTAATCAGGATATTGTACGAACCTTATAACCACTTGATTATTCAGGTGGTTATTTTTTTGTTGAGCCCCGGACGGTTTTACGCGGCTATTCTGAAAACATCGGATGTCCACGAAAAGCACGAAATGACTTAAGCAGGTATATCGCCCGGTGGGCGTTGACTCGCAATCGGTTTTGGCAGGGATATCGCCCGGTGGGCGATAACTCGCAATCGGTTTTAGCAGGTATATCGCCCGGAGGGCGATAATTCGCAAAAAACTCAAACAGATACACCGACTTGGATTAACACCCAATGGTTAAGCTATTGTTAATAAGTAACATGTTGTTTTATTTGGTGTCTTTGCGAGCATCTGCTGTGCGGATTGCCTGCATGCCCCATTTCGTGACTTTCGTGGATAAAAAGCCGTTTTAAGGCTTATGCAAGCGTGGCTGCGCTATAATTCAAAAAATTGCGTGAGTTGCATACTGTTCTTGATAGCATCGTTTGAGGAATTGATCGTGAAAAAGAGTACCTCCTATTTTCTGCAAGTTCGTCCTAAACTTCCGGAACGTCTGGCGCGACTCGATGAGTTGGCCAACAACCTCTGGTATAGCTGGGATCGCTCCACACGCAGATTGTTTGCACGTCTGCACCCCGGCTTGTGGAAGGCTACCGGGCATAGCCCGAAGGCATTTTTGAAACGGGTGGATGAACAGCTGTTGCTGGATGCAGCGGACGATGAGGTCTTTATCGGTAATTTCAACCGTGTGCTGGCGGATTACGACACATACCATGACCACAGGCTGCCTACGGGCGGCTTTGACTGGTTAGGCCATGATGATCTGATCGCCTACTTCTGTGCCGAATTCGGTTTGCATGAAAGCTTTCCAATTTATTCCGGCGGCCTGGGTATTCTGGCCGGCGACCATTGCAAGGCGGCAAGCGATCTGCGCCTGCCCTTTGTCGGCGTCGGGTTGTTATACCGCCAGGGTTATTTTCACCAGACCATCGACGGTGAAGGTAATCAGATTGCCAGCAACGCCGATTCAAATTTCGAAGACTTGCCCGTCTCACCCGCACTGCGTCCTGATGGCTCTGAGGCTTATATTGCGATAGAACTGCCTGACAGCGTCGTCAATATCAAGATATGGCAAGCCCGTGTCGGTCACATCATGCTCTACCTTCTTGATACGGACATCGAAAGCAATAATGCCCACGATCGTGACATTACCCACAGGCTATATGGCGGTGATACGGAGATGCGTATCGAGCAGGAAATCGTGCTGGGTATCGGTGGCGTGCGCGCCTTGCAGGAAATCGGGCTGAAGCCTACCGTCTGGCATATCAACGAAGGGCATGCCGCCTTTCTGATACTGGAACGTATCCGGCAGAAGACGGGCCCCGAAAATTTTAAATTCACTACAGCCCTGGAAGACGTGGCGGCGAATACCATATTCACCACGCACACTCCCGTACCCGCCGGGCATGACCACTTCAGCGAAGGGATGATCAGGCATTACTTTGAACACTATTATCCTGAGTTGAAACTGGACCATGATCAGTTCATAGCGCTGGGACGCACCAACAACAGCCCGGATTTCAATATGACGGCACTGGCGCTGCATGGCTCACGTTTTCACAACGGGGTGTCGCGCATCCACGGCGATGTGTCAGCGCAAATTTGCGCCGACATGTGGCCTGAGATTGAGCCTTCTGAAAATCCGATGACCTATGTCACCAACGGCGTTCATGCACCCACCTTTCTGGCGACCGAGTGGGTCGAAGTGCTGGAGCGTTATCTGGGCTCCGAGTGGAACGCCCGCATGAACGACTTGAAGTTGTGGGAGGGTGTTGACGAAATTCCAGATCATGTGTTCTGGAGCGTACATCAGACGCTGAAAGTGAAAATGTTGAATGCGGTGAATGAACGCATCCGCGCACAGCACTTCCGCAATCACGGTTCAGAAGCGCATCTGGATCGTTTGCTCAAATACGTTAATCCGGAAAATCCCAATATTCTCACGGTCGGTTTTGCGCGCCGTTTTGCCACTTACAAACGCGCCACCATGCTGTTCAGCAATCTGGACTGGCTGCGCGAAATTTTGCATAACCCCGAACGTCCGGTGGTGTTCATTTTTGCCGGCAAGGCACATCCGGCTGATATTCCGGGCCAGGATCTGATACGTCACGTCACCCAGATTTCCAAGATGGCCGAATTCACCGGCAAAGTGTTGATGGTTGAAGGCTATGATCTCGCGCTGGCACGCAAACTGGTCTCCGGGGTGGATGTCTGGCTGAATAACCCGTTGTATCCGCTGGAAGCCAGCGGTACTTCGGGCATGAAGGCGGGCATGAACGGCTGCATCAACCTGTCTGTGCTGGACGGCTGGTGGGGGGAGAGCTATGACGGCAAGAATGGCTGGGCGATCAAACCTGTATCGGAAAGCCTGAGCGAAGAAGTCCGTACGCACGAAGAAACCCGCACGCTCTATGAATTGCTGCAAGATCAGGTCGTGCCGTCCTACTACGAATACGGCAAGATGGGCTTTTCGCCATGCTGGCTGAAAATGGCCAAGCGCTCGATGGCGACCATCATCCCGCGCTTTAATTCCAAGCGTATGGTGGGTGAATATCTGGCCAAATGCTATTTGCCGGCTTCAAGACAGCATCAGCTGTATGTACAAAACCAGTATGAAAATTCGCGCCTCGTGGCCGACTGGAAAGCGCGCGTGCAAGACTCATGGACGGGTGTCACGATGCGCCGCATCGATGTGGCTAAAACTCAAATCAACTACGGTGACAGCTTGTATTTTGAAGTGGCGGTCAATCTGAACGGGCTCGCGGCCGGGGATGTGGTAGTCGAAATACTGCTCGGCTATAAAACTAAAAATGAACAGATTGCGTCCGCACAGCGTTACCGTTTTGAGTCACTCAGCACAACAAACGAAGCGGGGGAGAACCTGTTCTTCACCGAGTTGCAACCGGAACAATGCGGCAATCTGGAATATCATATTCGTGTTTATCCGTACCATGAGTTGCTGACGCATCCGTTTGAGATGGGCATGATGCGCTGGCTATGATTCAGGAAGGCAGGTCGGGATTTGAGCTGCGACTTAGCCGCCCGGCTTAGTCGCAGGTTATGCGAAGCCATCCCGACTGATGTGGTTCAAACAGGAAAAAGAAATGCCTGAAATTAAAGTTTTGTTTGTAACGTCCGAAATTGCCCCGTTAATCAAGACCGGGGGGTTGGCCGATGTCAGCGGGGCGTTGCCCGCCGCCTTGCGCAACCTGAACATCGATGTGCGCGTGCTGGTTCCGGGCTATCCGCAAGTGATGAAGCAAATGGGACCGAGCGAAGTGGTGGCCACTTTCTCCGATTTGCCCGGTTTTCCTGCATCCCGCTTGATATTTTCCATCATGAAAAGCGGCGTGCCGCTGCTGGTGCTGGACTGCCCGGATTTGTATCAGCGTGAGGGCGGCCCTTATATGGACCCGGCGACAGGTCATGACTGGGCGGACAACCATTTGCGCTTTGGTCTGCTCTCGAAAATTGCCTCCGTGCTGGGCAGCTTCGAATCAACGCTTTCCTGGCGTCCCGATCTGGTGCACGGCAACGACTGGCAAACCGGCCTGACCGGCGTGTACCTTAGCGTGGCAGCGGGTGCCGTGCCCAATATCATGACTATCCATAACCTGGCATTTCAGGGCAACTTCCGTCCGAAGAAGGTCGGGCTGTTGCACTTGCCGCCTGAGAGTTTTCATATCAATGGCATTGAGCTGTATGGCAATATGTCTTTTCTCAAGGCCGGGCTCTATTACGCTTACCACATCACCACGGTCAGCCCGAACTACGCCCGTGAAATTCAGGGCGAGGAGCTGGGCTTCGGTCTGCAGGGTTTGCTGCGTTCACGCAACAATGACATCACCGGCATACTCAACGGCATTGATACCGGTGAATGGGATCCTGAAACCGACCGGCATTTACCCGAACATTTCTCAGTTGGCCGCATGGCTGGAAAGGCCCAGAATAAACAGGCCCTGCAAAGCCGTATGGGGCTGGAGGTGAACCCCGACGTGCCGTTGCTGGCCGTGGTCAGCCGCCTGACGCATCAGAAAGGCCTGGATCTGCTGCTGGAAATCGTCCCGCGCCTGCTCGAACTGCCTGTTCAGCTGGTGATACTGGGCAGCGGTGAATCCTCCATGCAACAAACCGCGCGCGATCTGGCGCAGGAGTATCCGGGCAAAATCGCGGCGATGATCGGTTTTGACGAAGGACTCTCGCATCAAATCGAAGCGGGTGCGGATATGTTCATCATGCCGTCGCGCTTCGAGCCTTGCGGACTGAACCAGTTCTACAGCCAGCGCTACGGCACACCGCCCATCGTGCACAATACCGGCGGCCTGGCGGATTCGGTTGTGGATTGCAATCAGGATACCCTCAGGGATGGCACGGCCAGCGGTTTCGTGTTCAGCGGCATGACCACTGATAATCTGTTCGCCGCGATACAGCGCGCGGTCGAACTGTACCGCGATGAACGCAAATGGAAAGCCCTGCGCCGGAACTGCATGAGCAAAGACTTCACCTGGGAGACCAGCGCCCGTGCTTACCGTCGGGTGTATCTGAAAGTGCTGGGACGAACAGAGTAGGGCGCAGGCTGTGACTCTGCTGCCGGCAGGGCGCGGCGGGCGAGATCATTTCCCCCGCGCTTTCAATGAATAACGAGTACTGTCCCTCGATGCGGTTCATCCCGGTGCAGGTATGTGTGACCCGGGCAACAACCTCCGGTGGCAGAACGTGAATGGCAGGCGTACACTGTAATCAGTAGCGCGAAATCGGGCATCAGGAGCAACACGATAACGCGGCAAGGAACAGAGTGATCACAGTTAATGGAGAAATCGGCAACCGCGAGGTTAGAGCGGTATTATTCACCAACAGGAGGATTGCAACATGAAGATTCCAATGCAAATCACGCTGCGCAACGTAGATCAATCCGAGGCTCTTGAAACGCATATCCGCGAGAAGGCGAAGAAGCTGGAGAGTTTTTTTGAACATATTGTTTCCTGCCGGGTGGTGGTGGATATGCCACACAACCACAAGCATCAGGGTCGTGCCTTCAACATACGCATCGACATCGGCGTGCCGGGACGTGAAATCGTGGTGAACCGCGATCGTCACGAGGATGTCTATGTCGCCTTGCGCGACGCCTTCGATGCCACACGCCGCCAGCTCGACGATTATGTCCAGCGTATGCGCGGCGACATCAAACACCACCAGGCCGAATTTATCGGCGAAGTGGTGCGACTCTTTCCCGATGACGGCTGTGGTTTCATCCTGCGCGCCGATGGCGACGAGTTGTACTTCCACCGCGACAACGTGGTGAGTCCCACCTTCAACCAGCTCAACGTCGGCGACGAGGTGAAGTTTATCGAGGAACTGGCAGCCGAGGGTATGCAGGCCAAACGCGTGAGCATAGGCCGCCATCACGTGCCGCATTAGCATTCGCCTGAAATCACAGTTTTAAACAGCAAACCTGAGGTCGCAAATTGCGGCCTCAAACATTCCTGCAGGACGCAGGAATCTCCTTCA
>JAUSNM010000072.1 GCA_030645535.1 Gallionella sp.
GAAGATGCAAGCCGCCAACAGTTTTGGATTCACCGCGCCATTGCCGCTGGCCGACTCTGAGCCGCCGGCGCCTCCCGCTCCTGATTTGGGCATGCTCGAGTTTGACTTGGGCTCGTTGTCGCTTGATTTGGGCGACGAAGCACCCACGGATACTGCCGCAAGCCCGATGGTTAACGAATACGAAGACCCGTTGGTCACCAAGCTGGCACTGGCAGAAGAATTCCGGGCGATTGGTGACGAGGACGGTGCACGGGCGCTGATTGAAGAGGTGATCTCCGAAGCCTCCGGCGACATGAAGATCAAGGCGCAACGCGCGCTGAGCAACCTCTGATCTGCCTACGCCACAGAGCAGTCGCCGGGCACCGCGCGATGAATCCATTGTGAGACTGGCGCTCGGCATCAGCTACAACGGGCAGGCCTACCAAGGTTGGCAGAGCCAGTTATCCCGTCAGACGGTGCAGGACAAGCTCGAGCTGGCCTTGGGCAAGTTCACCGCCCAGCGGGTTTCCACGCTGTGTGCCGGCCGCACCGATGCTGGTGTGCATGGTCTGATGCAGGTCGTGCATTTCGACACCCTGCTTGAGCGCGCCACGTCATCCTGGGTGCGCGGCACCAATGCTTTGCTGCCGCGCGACATTGCCGTGGAATGGGCGCAGGTGGTGCCCCCTGAGTTTCATTGCCGTGCCAGCGCGCTCTCGCGTCGTTATGCCTACATCGTGATGGAATCCCCGGTTCGCCCCAGCGTGGATGTGGGTCGGGTCGGCTGGGTGTTCAAGCCACTGGACTCTGACGCGATGCAACAGGCGGTCAAGCACTTGCTCGGCGAGCAGGACTTCAGCTCGTTTCGGGCGTCGGCCTGCCAGGCGCTGTCGCCAATCAAAACGCTGCGGCGCATCGACATCTCCAAGCGCGGCGCCTACTGGCGCTTTGAATTTGAAGCCAACGCCTTCCTGCACCACCTGATTCGCAACATCATGGGTTGCCTGGTAACCGTGGGTCAGGGCAAGCAGCCGCCTGAATGGGTCAAGCAGG
>JAUSNM010000097.1 GCA_030645535.1 Gallionella sp.
CGGTAGAGAATGCCTTCGTGCAGACCTCAGCACCGGGTAACGGCGTTAATCTCAAGTTCGGTCGTTATTTTTCAGGTCTTGGCTATCTGAACGAACAACACGCCCACGCCTGGGATTTCGTCGATCAACCGCTGGTCTACAGTACGCTGTGGAATAATCAACTGGGCGAAGACGGCGTGCAACTCAAGTGGCTCGCACCGACAGATATCTTTATCGAGCTGGGTGGCGAGATCGGGCGCGGACGCGGCTTTCCCGGCACAGATCGCACCAAAAATGGCGCAGGGGCCGGCGTGCTGTTCGCCCATGTCGGCGATGACATCGGCATCGAACACAGCTGGCGTGCCGGCGCATCCCTGCACCAGACCAAACGGATCGCGGCCGTCAGTGCAGATCCTGTAAACCCGCTGATAAACAACAGTTTTTCCGGCGACAGCCAGACAGCGGGGCTGGATTTTGTCTGGAAATACTCGCCCAACGGCAACACCGCCAACCGCTATCTCAAGCTGCAGGGTGAATATTTCCGGCGCAAAGAGAGCGGCCTGCTGACTTACAACCTGGCAACTACAGACAGTTTCAGCAACACGCAAAGCGGCTGGTATCTGCAAAGCGTATATCAGTTTATCCCGCACTGGCGCACCGGCCTGCGCTATGACCAGCTCGATCCGGGTGTTGCATCTGTCGGGGCGTTGAATGCAGGCAAGGTCATCAGCAACTACGGCTTTAATCCGTCGCGAACAACCTGGATGCTGGACTACAGCCCCAGCGAGTTTTCCCGATTGAGAGTGCAACTGGCGCGCGACAATTCACGGCTGGGTCTGCCCGACAACCAGATTTTCGTGCAATACATCATGAGTCTCGGCGCGCACGGCGCGCACCAGTATTAAACAGCTAACCGTTTGCGGTTTACGGTTTACGGTTTACGGTTTACGGTTTACGGTTTACGGTTTACGGTTTACCGGCCATCATAGAAGGAAAAATAATGAATAAAATCATATTGCTAGGTTTATTGGTCATCAGCACCTCCAGTCACGCCGCCATCAATGTGTTCGCCTGCGAACCGGAATGGGCAGCACTTACTCAATTGCTGGCGGGTGACAAGGCCGTCATCTATACCGCTACCGGCGCACTGCAAGATCCGCACCGCGTGGAAGCGCGTCCCAGCCTGATCGCGAAAGCTCGCCGCGCCAATCTCATCGTATGCACCGGCGCGGAACTGGAAACGGGCTGGCTGCCGGTAATCCTGCGCGAATCCACCAACAGTGGTATCCAGCCCGGCGCTACAGGCAATTTTGAAGCCGCCCGTTTCGTGCACATGCTGGAAGTGCCGACACGTCTTGATCGCGCCGACGGTGATGTGCACGCCGCAGGCAATCCGCACATTCAGACCGATGCGCGCAGTTATCTGCCCGTCGCCGATGCACTGAGCCGTCGCCTGATCCAGATGGACCCGGCCAATACCCCTTACTACCAGCAGCAACTTGCCACTTTCAACGGACAGTGGCGCACGGCCATCAGCCGGTGGGAAAAGCAGGCGACACCGCTCAAAGGCGTGGCGATCATCGCCCAGCACAGGGGCTTTCCCTACCTGAACAACTGGCTGGGGCTGAAGCAAGTGGCCGAACTGGAACCCAAGCCCGGCATGGAACCCAGTGCCGCGCATCTGGGCCAGGTGCTGGGCGAGTTGCAACAACATCCGGCAAAAATGGTGCTGCGCGCAGCCTATCAGGATGGCCGCCCATCGGAATGGATCGCAGAACGTGCACACATCAAAGCGGTGGCATTACCCTACACGGTAGGCGGAACACCGCAAGCTGTTGATTTATTTTCGCTGTTCGATGACACCATTGCACGATTACTGGCAGGGCTTAAATAACAACGACCGTCATTCCGGCGCAGGCCGGAATCCAGTCATTAAAAACCTCCCCGCATTGCGGGGACAAAATCTAACGGCATTTTAAATAAAAACGCTGGATGGCCGTTCCTCGAAACTTCGGCCAATGGCCTCGTTTTCCGGCCGCAGCCAGCCCCGGAATGCGGCAATCCGGGGCCGAAATAATGACGAAATAACAAAGGATTCTCTATGAACAGCATCGAACTCGACATTCTCCTGCCGGCCTTCATTGCCGGACTGCTGGTGCTGGCCACCCACATCCCGCTCGGCATAAAAGTACTGGAGCGCGGCGTGATCTTCGCCGATCTGGCCGTGGCGCAAATCGCAGGCTTAGGGATTGTGCTGGCCGGTTTGCTGAATCTGACCGGTCAGCCGCTGCTGGTGCAAGTCATTGCCGCGTTTAGCGCCTTGTGCGGCGCGGCCCTGCTGACCTGGATCGAACGCAATCTGCCCGAAGTCAAGGAAGCCTGCATAGGGCTTACCTTCGTGCTCGCAGCCAGCGGCGGTATCCTGCTGATGAGCCGCGACGTGCATGCAGGGGAACATCTGAAAGATCTGCTGGTAGGCCAGATACTCTGGGTGAGCTATAGCCAGCTCATCGCAACCGCCTTGTTAAGCGCAGTGCTGCTGGTCATTTGGCGCTGGCAACAGGCACGGCTTGGCCACTTGGGCTTCTATGCACTGTTCGCCCTGGCAGTCACCGCCTCCGTGCAACTGGTCGGCGTGTATCTGGTGTTCGCCAGCCTGATCGTGCCTGCGCTCGCCACTTATCGAATCAAAGAACGACGCATCGTGTATGCCTTTGCCATTGGCATTGCAGGTTATGCCATCGGCCTTTTGCTCTCAGCCATCTTCGATCTGCCCGGCGGGGCTGCCATCGTCTGGACAATGGCGATAGTCGGCGGCCTCACAGCCGCTGTGATAAACGCACGCAGATAAGGAAGTTCAAATAGCGCACGGATAAGTTAGCTCGGCTCAGGCATGATGCTGCGATCGGTTTCTGCGCATTCAACACGGTTGCGCCCCTGCTCCTTGGCACGGTACAAGGCTCTGTCTGCACTTTCGGTCAAATCCCTTGACGAGCTGAGCGACTCGGATGACGTCGCCACGCCGATACTGACCGTAATATGGCCACTCTTGCTCTCCCCCAGCTCGAAATGCTGCGCCTCGATCGACTTTCGCAACCGTTCAGCGATTTCAAGGGCACCATCCGCATCGGTTTCCGGCAGAATCACGGTAATTTCTTCACCGCCATAACGACAGGCGATATCGATCGCACGACATGAATGCATCACCAGTTTGCTCAGCGTTTTAAGTACCTTATCTCCCGCCAGATGCCCGTAATGATCGTTGACCAGTTTGAAGTGATCGATATCAAGCAGCAGTATGGAAATCGGTGTGCCGGTACGATGTCGGCGGATCAACTCTTCATCCAGCCGCACGTAATAAACGCGATGATTGTAGAGCCCGGTCAGGCCATCGCGCGATGCAAGTTCATGTAAAAGCAGCTTATCCCGTTCCAGGCGTCTCCCCACCACGCCCAGCAACCAATAGAACAAACCCAGCAAGGTCACAGTGGCAATACCACCCACTAAAATGCTTTCGCGCGTCAGCGCCTTGATTTCCTTCACCTGCACGGATATATCCAGCATCAGCACCATCCTGCCCACGCTGTTTCCGGCCGCATCCTTGAGCGGCAGAAACACCGCCCGATAAGCCGACGTTCCCTCCTGCACATATTCTGCCAATTTCTGCTCAGCCAGCAGACTTTCATGCAGGCCGTGAGCCAACTCCTTTGGCATGTCTTCAGCGGCCTGGTTATTGACCACCACATCAGGAAGCAGCTCCCAGTCCGGCAATCTTCCCAGCATACGCATGCCCGCTTCCCATTCCGTGCGGTCAAGGAATTGCTTGTTGATCAATACGTAGGTTTTGGTATTGCCGATATGCTGTACCTTGCGCAACACATGATCGATCTCCATCCCCAGCTCGACGAAGCCCAGCAATTGTCCGTCTGCGGCAAACCACGGCATCACCAGCCGCAAGGTGAAGGTGCCAAGCGGGCCCAGTTCGACCCCATAGGTGGTTTGGCGGCTGCGCTGCGCCTGCTTGGTGGTGGCGCGATTGATGGTGTCGCCGAAACGCGCCGGTTGGTGAACGCGAAGTATGTTTACGCGCTGGCTATCGGAGAAATAGAAATGGGTGATGGCATACTTTTTTTTCAATTCGGCGAATAACGGTGCGGTTCGCTGCAACAGTTGTGTCCGATCCCGGTTTGCCAGCGCCTGGCGCAATCCCTGATCGGTTGCCAAGACCTCCATGGCAGCCCCCAACATGTCGGCCGAGCTGTCGATTTCCTCCTGATACAAGTGCTCTGCGCGAGTGGCGGCGCCCCCTGCATCACGGTCGATATCTTCATTTGCATGGCGATGAATCGCCATTACCATCAGCAGCACAGTGACCAGCAACACACACGCCAATGGCAGCAAGAACCACAGCCGCAGTCGTAATGTTTCTTTTTCCATGCTCAATGAAAATATCATTTCGTTCCTTGAAAACGTCCAGATTGACATGCGAAATCACCGTCCGCATATCATAATAACATGCACCAGGGCACGTCTGGTGCAGAGTAAATCAATATGAAATATGATCGATCTGTGCCCTGTGTCAGGCACTGCGTGGCACCCATAGCCACTAGCAGTTACCTGAATAATTGGCCTGAATCTGCAAAAACCATCACATGGACAGCGTTTAACCTCAGTTACAATGCGCGCCTTGGGTCTTTGCACTTACCACTTACTACTCACCACTTACTACTCACAAGAAATATGACTGACCGCTACGCCGTGATCGGCAATCCCATCTCACACAGCAAATCGCCGCTGATCCACAAACTGTTCGCGGAACAGATCGGACAGGACATCAGCTACGAGGCCATAGCAGCCCCGTTGGAAGGCTTTGCCGCCACGATAGATCGTCTGCGCAGCGAAGGTTACAAGGGCTGCAACGTCACCGTACCGTTCAAGTTCGACGCGTTTAACTGCGCGACTGAACTGAGCGAACGCGCGAAGGCGGCGCAGGCGGTGAATACCTTGATTTTTGAGGGTGACAAAATCATAGGCGACAACACCGACGGCGCCGGACTGGTACGCGATATCGAATACAATCACGGCGTGATGCTGAAAGGTATGCGCGTATTGCTGATGGGTGCCGGGGGCGCATCTTATGGTGTGGCATTACCGCTGCTGACAACCGGTGCGTCTCTTGCCATCGCCAACCGTACGGCCAGCCGTGCAGTTGAGCTTGCAATGAAATTTCCCGACGCTGCAATTCGTGGCGGCAGTTATGCGGAGCTGGAAGGTTTGCAGTTTGATGTGGTCATCAACGCGACTTCCGCCGGGTTGACCGACAGCGAAATACCGCTACCCACCGGGATTTTTGCGCCCGGTGCGCTGGCCTACGACATGATGTACGGACGCGAGACGCCGTTCATGAAATTCGCGCGTCAACAAGGCGCGCGGGTTGCGGATGGCTTAGGGATGCTGGTCGAACAGGCGGCGGAAGCTTTTTACATCTGGCGTGGCGTGCGGCCTGAAACCGCACCTGTCATCGCCAAACTGCGTACACTACAATGAAAAAACTCTGGGGCTGGCTATGGCGCGGCGTGGCGATACTTTTTACCCTTCTCGTACTCTACCAGCTGTGGATTTTTGCGCATGTCCTCTGGTGGATCAAGTTCAACCCGTCGACCAGCGCGTTCATGGAAACACGCCTGGAGGCCATGCAGGACACCAATCCGGATGCCGAACTTCAGTACAGCTGGGTTCCCTATGCAAAGATATCCAACAATCTCAAGCGCGCGCTGATCGCCTCTGAAGATGCGAAATTCGTCGATCACGAAGGCTTCGACTGGGATGGCATCCAGAAGGCTTACGAGAAAAACATGAAGAAGGGCAAAATCGTCGCGGGCGGCTCCACCATCAGCCAGCAGTTGGCCAAAAACCTGTTTCTGTCCGGTCGTCGCTCGCCTTTCCGCAAGATTGAGGAAGCAGCGATCACCGTGATGATGGAGGCGGTGATGGACAAGCAGCGCATCTTCGAGATATATCTGAATGTGATCGAATGGGGCAACGGCGTGTTCGGTGCAGAGGCCGCAGCGCGTCACTACTATCACATCAGCGCCTCACAGCTATCCCCGGCTCAGGCTGCCAAACTGGCTGCGATGGTGCCCAATCCGCGCTATTACGACACGCACCGCGATGCGCGCGGTCTGATGCGCAAGACCGGCATTATCATGAGTCGCATGAACTCATCGGATATTCCATAGCACCCCAGCTACTAGCTACTAGCTACGAGCTACGAGCTACGAGCTACGAGCTACGCGATGATCTTTTCCCCGGCAAACAACTGCTGCACGGTTTCGCGCTCGCGCACCAGATGTACTGTGCTCCCGTCCACCATCACCTCGGCGGCACGCGGGCGGGTGTTGTAATTGGAACTCATGCTCATGCCGTAGGCTCCTGCGGACATCACGGCCAGCAAGGATTGCGGTGCGATGCCCAAATCACGAGAATGACCGATGAAATCGCCCGTCTCGCAGATCGGTCCGACCACCTCAAAGTTCTGCACGGCGTGTTCTTCGCGCACCACCGGCAGGATGCCATGATAGGCATCGTACAGCGCGGGGCGCATCAGATCGTTCATCGCAGCATCCACGATGGCGAAATTCTTTTCCTCGCCAGGCTTCAAGTACTCCACGCGTGTCAGCAGCACGCCGGCATTGCCGACCAGCACCCTGCCAGGTTCCAGTATCAGTTTTTGCGTGCGGCCCTTCAATGCGCCCAGCAAGGCCGCGATATAGTCAGCTATAGCAGGCGGCGTCTCATCCTGGTAACAAATCCCAAGACCTCCGCCCAGATCGAGATGTTCCAGCGCTATCCCTTCAGCCGATAACGCATCCACCAGCAGCAGAATCTTTTCCACGGCGGCGATGAACGGACTGGTCTCGGTGAGCTGCGAGCCGATATGGCAGTCCATGCCGCTGATGCGCAGGTTAGGCATGGAATGTGCCTTGCGATACAGCGCGATCGCCTCGGTATACGCCACGCCGAATTTGTTCTGTTTGAGCCCCGTTGAAATGTAAGGATGGGTTTTTGCATCCACATCGGGATTCACGCGCAGGCTGATTGAAGCTGTCTTGCCCATGCTGCCTGCAACGATGTTCAGGCGATCCAGTTCGGCTGCCGATTCCACGTTGAAGCACAGAATGCCGACTTCTAACGCCAGGCGCATTTCGGCGACCGTCTTGCCCACGCCGGAAAACACTACTTTCTTCGCATCTCCGCCCGCCGCCAGCACCCTTTGCAATTCGCCACCGGACACGATATCGAAACCTGCGCCCAGGCGGGCGAACACGTTGAGAATAGCCAGGTTGGCATTGGCTTTCACCGCATAGCAGATCAGATGCTCACGGCCTTGCAAGGCGTCTGAGAACTGACGAAAGCCTGCCGTGAGTGCTGCGCGGGAATACACATAACAGGGTGTGCCATATTGTTCGGCGATGTCTGCCAGCGGCACTTGCTCTGCATGCAGTTGATTATTTTTATAATTAAAGTGATTGCTCATGATCATTTGACGGGCGTGGTGACAGGGGTAGCGGGAACAGCGGAAGCCGCAGCATTGACGGGAACGGCGTGAACAGCAGCGGGTACTGCGGTTTTTGGTGCCTGGGCCACAGGCATGGTCAGCGGGCCTTTTCGTCCGCAGCCTTGCAGCAACAGACTGATAGCCAGCATAATGACCAAAGAATTAAAAAGCCGCATGTTCACGTCCAAAATAATAAAGTTCGAGATTATAAAGGTTTCCTGTGGGAACCTCTAAGAATTCAGAATCTCGGGATGAAGCGTAAGGAGCCGCACAGCGAATGACGCGACATATCAAAATGATAGGCAAGGAATGAGCGAGCACGCGACGTAGCGATTCGCCCGAAAAATAGATTATTAGAGGTTTCTCATGGAAGATAGCGAATTCAACCAACTGGCCGATGCTGCGCTGGCCCGGATCGAAACAGCCATTGATGATTGCGGGGTCGACTGCAACCGCAGCGGCAACCTGCTGGAAGTCGAATTCGACAACGGTTCGAAGATCATCATCAACCGGCATGACATCAACAAGGAAATATGGGTGGCAGCCAAATCCGGCGCATTCCATTATGCCTGGCAGGACGGTGCATGGCACAGTCGCCGCGACAACAGCGAACTGTATGCCCGGCTGCAGGAACTGTTCGCCGCGCAAGGCGAAACAATCCGCTTCTAGCTGCGGCCTGTCATCATGAAACGCAAGATCGGACTTATCATGACCGGAGGTGGCGCACGCGCCGCTTATCAGGTTGGCGTATTGAAGGCGATCGCCGAGATATTGCCACGCCGCACGCGCAATCCATTCTTCGTTATTTGCGGCACCTCGGCAGGCTCGCTGAATGCCGTCACGCTGGCAGTGAACGCACTGCACTTTCGCCGTGGCGTGCAACAACTGCTCAGGATCTGGCAGAACTCCCGTATCGAGGATATTTACCGTTCCGACCCGATAGGCGTACTTAACAACAGTCTGCGCTGGTTTTTCGGGCTGTTGTTGAGCGGCATGGGCGCCCGTAAATTAACAGGGATGTCGCTGCTGGACAATTCCCCGCTGGCGACTTTTCTGGACGAGACCTTGCCGTGCGATAAAATTCAGAAGTGCATAGACGCCGGGGTCCTGCATGCATTGGGCATTACCGCATCGGGTTACGGGTCAGGTCAATCGGTAACATTCTATCAGGGAGCGAAGGGAATCCATCCCTGGAAGCGTGCGCGCCGCCTGGGAGTTCCGACCATGATAGAAACCCGCCATTTGATGGCATCCGCAGCGATTCCATTTGTTTTCCCCGCAGTGCGCATCAACCGCGAGTATTTCGGCGACGGTTCGATGCGTCAGATCGCCCCGATCAGTTCGGCGCTGCATCTGGGTGCGCACCGTATACTGGTCATCGGCGGGGGACAGAATGGCCATGAGATTACCGAACATGAGCGTGAGCATGCCGACGACTATCCCTCGCTGGCACAGATTGCAGGACACGCCCTGAACAGCATCTTTCTCGACAGCATGGAAGTAGATCTGGAACGTTTGCAGCGCATCAACCGCACCTTGAGCACCATGCCGGAAGCGAGCCGGAAGATGTCCGATCTGCACCATGTGGATATACTGGTTATCGCACCCAGCCAGCCCATCGAAAAGATCGCCGAACGTTATTCCGCAAAGTTACCCTGGACGATCCGTTACCTGATGCGCCTGATAGGTGCGATGCGACACAGCGGGTCAGCTCTGGTGAGCTATCTTTTGTTCGAGAAGAGTTACTGCCGTGCGCTGGTTGACCTGGGTTATCAGGATGCGATGAAGCGCCGGGAAGAAATAGTTGCGTTCTTCAGCCAACAAGATCAGCGGCAGAAAAGCAGCTTGCGGTTTATGCCTGCAAGCTACAGCCCTTCAGTTCACGGCGCAGCTTCGCGTAGTCAGGACAAGCGCTGCCCACTACACTCCAGAACGCCGCAGAGTGGTTCATCTCACGCAGGTGCGCCAGTTCATGCACGACCACGTAATCGATAAGATACTGCGGCAGCTTGATAAGCTGCAAATTCAGCCGCACCACCCCGCCTGATGTGCAACTCCCCCACCGGGTCTTCGCAGTCGAGAGTTTGATCGTGAGCGGTGCGACATCCAGCCGCGCCGCATAATGCGCGATGCGCACCGAAAATAGCTGCATGGCCTGCTGGCGATACCATTTTGCAACCGACTTTTCGATACGCACTTCATCGCCATGCACCCAAAGCTCATCGCCCAGCTGTGTCACAGGCGCGGCCAGTTGCGCCACGCGCAACGTCAGTTGTTCGCCCAGATATGGGATGAACTCGCCATCCGCCCATTGCTGAACCGGCAGTTTGCGCGCCTGCCAGCCATCCAGTTTCTCGACCACCCAGTTCGCCCGCTCCCGCAGCACATCGTTCAGCCAGCGCTCGGGGGCCAGCTTAGGCATGCTCACGGTCAGCCCCCGGTCGTCGATGCGCAGCCCGATGCTGCGGCGTTTGCTGCTGCGCTTCAGGGTGTAGGTGATGTGTTGTCCGGCAAGCAAGGCCGCGCGTTGCTCGATAACCGTTGGTCTGACGGCGGAGGGGGCGTTGCGTGGTAACGCGCCCCTTGCGGGTACGACGGAGGGAGTGATCAGATTGCGTAATCGTTTGAACATCAATGTGCCAGTTGCTGAATCTCGTTCTCGATCCAGGTCTCGGCTTGCTTGTTGATTTCGTCGGCTTTCAGCCCTGTGGTCACGATCGGCGCGCCTATGCTCATCGTGATCAGCCCCGGATGTTTGATGAAAGAATTGCGCCCCCACAGACGTCCGGCATTATGCGCCACCGGCACCACCGGCGCGCTAGCAGATACTGCCAGCAGTGCGCCGCCAACCTTGTATTTGCCGCGTTCACCATAAGGAATGCGCGTGCCTTCCGGGAAGATCACCACGAAGAAGCCTTGCGCCAGCCGCTCTTTTCCCTGCTTCAACAACTGTTTCACCGCGCCCTTGCCATCGCTGCGGTTAATCGCGATCGGGCTGGTCATCGCCAGGCCCCAGCCGAAAAACGGGATCCACAACAGTTCGCGCTTGAGCACCCACGCCTGTGGCGGGAAGATAGCCTGCAGGGCCAGCGTCTCCCAGGCCGACTGGTGCTTGCACAGCACGACACAGGGAGTTGAAGGAATATTCTCGATGCCGATCACCTCGTGACGTATGCCGCATACCACCTTCAGCACCCGGATCATCGTCCGCGCATAACTTGAGATCAGGCGGTAACGCGTCAGCGGCGAAAAAGGGAAGGTCAGGATCGCCAGCGTAGAGAACACCGGCGTGAGCACCAGTTGTATTAAAAGAAAAAGCAACGAGCGTATGACTAGCATCTCAATCCAATTTTTAAACGGCCGGCCGAAGCAGTTCTGCAACTACTGCCGCCAGATCAGGGAAAATCACGGTGCCCTCGGGAAGGCCGCCAGCCGCCTGGGTCTTGGTGCCTTTTCCGGTCAACACCAGAAAAGGGCGGGCGCCCAATACTGCTGCCGGCTGCAGGTCGCGCAGCGAATCTCCGACGGCCGGCACACCGGCCAAACTCATGTTATAGCGCGCCGCGATTTCTTCCAGCATGCCGGTGTTAGGCTTGCGGCAATGGCAGCGACTATCCGCCGTATGCGGACAGAAAAACACCGCATCGATGCGCGCACCGACCAGCGCACATGCCTTGTGCATCTTGTCGTGTACCGCATTCAGCGTGGGCATGTCAAACAGACCGCGCCCGATGCCGGACTGGTTGGTCGCCACTACCACGCGGTAATCGGCCTGATTCAGCAGCGCAATCGCCTCCAGACTGCCCGGGATCGGCAGCCACTCTGCGGGACTCTTGATGAACTGGTCGGAATCAAAATTGATCACGCCGTCACGGTCGAGGATGATGAGTTTCATAAAATAGTCGCTAGTCGTTAGTCGGTATTTGTTAGTTGTAAACGCAGTCGTTAGACGCTCGTCTCTAGTTTTTAGTTAAAAGCCGCACAGCGACAAACCAACTAACGACTAATAACTTACGACTAACGTCTGCTTTTTAAGCTGCTAATCTTGAAAGGTCGGCCACGCGGTTCATCGCCTGATGCAGTTGTGCCAGCAACGCCAGACGGTTGGCGCGCAGCGCCTGATCGTCCGAGTTCACCATCACGCTGTCGAAAAATGCATCCACCGGGCCACGCAAGCCTGCCAGCTCCTGCAGCGAGGCTGTGTAATCCCCGGCAACAAAGGCCGCATCGGCACGGGGTGCGATCAGGCATAACGCCTGATGCAGAGCCTGCTCAGGCATTTCCACCAGCAAAGTCGCATCCACCTCGCCGCTGACACCGCCTTCGACTTTTTTCAGGATGTTGCCGACCCGCTTGTTGGCGGCAGCCAGGGCAGCGGATTCGGGCAAGGCGGCAAAGGCTTGCACCGCTTCCAGCTGTTTTGGTACCAGATAAATCTGGGTTGGCCTCATGCACAGCACGGCATCCACCTGGTTGGCCGTAAATCCATGCTCCTTCATCATCCCGCCTACACGTTCAAATATGAAGTTCTCGACATCGGCGTGCGCATCGTTCAACAAACCGGCCGGGAAACCTGCAAAAGCGCTGCCGATCAAATCGACTAGATTCAGTGGCAGTTGTTTTTCGATCAGCATACGAATCACACCCAGTGCATGGCGACGCAACGCGAACGGATCACGGTCACCGGTCGGAATCTGCCCGATACCGAACATGCCGACCAGCGTCTCCAGCTTGTCCGCCAGTGCGACACAGACACCAACCTGATTGCGCGGCAGTTCGTCGCCCGCGAAGCGCGGCTTGTAGTGATCCTCAATGGCGTAGGCGACATCATCACAGATGCCATCGTGCTGCGCGTAATAGCGCCCCATGATGCCTTGCAGCTCGGGGAATTCGCCTACCATGTCGGTGAGCAGGTCAGCCTTGGCCAACAGCGCTGCCTGGTTGGCTTTATGCATCAGCACAGGATCTCTCAATTGATGCGCGATGGCGCGGGCGATGGCCTGCACCCGTTCCACGCGCTCGCCTTGAGTACCGAGCTTGTTGTGATAAACCACGCGGGATAATCCGAGCACGCGGGCATCCAGCGGTTTCTTCCGGTCCTGGTCATAGAAGAATTTCGCATCGGCCAGGCGCGGGCGCACCACGCGCTCATTGCCGCCGATCACCAGACTGGCGTCCTGCGGCCTGATATTGGAAACGATCAGAAACTTGTTGGTCAGTTTTCCCTCTGCATCGAGCAACGGGAAATATTTCTGGTTCGCCTTCATGGTCAGAATCAGACATTCCGGCGGCACTTCGAGATATTCCTCCTCGAATGTACCGACCAGCACATTCGGGCGTTCGACCAGCGCGGTCACTTCGTCAAGCAGCGCCTCGTCCTGAACAGGACGAAGAGACAGCTTGTCGGCAGCCATGCCAAGTTGACGCACAATTTCGCTGCGGCGTTCGGTGAAGCTGGCGATCACCGCGCCCTCGGTTGCCATTTGCCGTGCATAACTGTCGGCATCTTCCAGCACGATGGTATCGATGGACGCCTCGAAACGATGACCTTTAGTCGTGTTACCCGCAGTCAGACCAAGTGCGCCCACCTGCACGATTTGTCTGCCGTGCAGCGCGACCAGACTGTGCGCCGGGCGCACAAAATTTACAGTTTGCCAGCCGTTGCCGGCAGGGTTCGGATAGGTCATCATCCGGGCAATCGGCAATTTGGCGAGTGCATCATTAAGCGCCAGCTGCAATCCTTCCGCCAGTTTGACACCGGCGACCAGACTTTCAAAATAGAGCGCTTCCGCCTTGCCATCCATCGCGAGCGTCAGATCCGGCACGACCGATGCATCCGCCCCCAGGCTTGCCAGTTTTTTAAGCAGCGCGGGCGTGGCGTTACCTTCCGCATCCATTCCCACCTTCGCCGGCATCAGCTTTTGCGACACCAACTTGTCTGCCGCCTGTGCAGCCACACCTTCCACATGCACCGCCAGGCGGCGCGGCGAGGCAAATGCCGTCACTGCGGCATCACGCAACACCAATCCTTGCGCCATCAGGCTTGCAGACAACACGTCGGCAAAACTCTCGCCCAGCTTCTTCAATGATTTCGGCGGCAACTCTTCAACGAACAGTTCAACCAGTAAATTTTTCGTACTCATGCTGCCACCTTCTTTTCGATCTGCGCCAGCACTTCTTCCGCCCAATCCTTGGGCGCCATCGGAAAGCCCAGTTTTGCGCGGCTGTCCAGATAGGCGGCAGCGACGCTGCGCGCCAGGTTGCGTATCCGGCCCATGTAGGCGGCACGTTCGGTCACCGAAATCGCGCCTCTGGCATCCAGCAAGTTGAAGCTATGCGCGGCTTTCAATACCTGCTCGTAGGCGGGCAGCGCCAGCTGGTTTTCCATCAGGTGTTTGGCCTGCTTCTCATGACTGCCGAATGCACCCAGCAGGAAATCCACATCGCTGTGCTCAAAGTTGTACTTGGATTGCTCGACCTCGTTCTGGTGATACACGTCGCCGTAAGTCACGCCCTCAGTCCAGGTCAGGTCATACACACTTTCCACACCTTGCAGATACATCGCCAGGCGTTCCAGCCCGTAGGTGATTTCGCCGGTGATCGGCTTACAGTCGATGCCGCCGACCTGCTGGAAATAGGTGAACTGGGTGACTTCCATGCCGTTGAGCCAGACTTCCCAGCCCAGCCCCCATGCGCCCAGCGTCGGATTTTCCCAGTCGTCTTCGACGAAGCGGATGTCGTTCTGCTTGAGATCGAAGCCCAACGCCTCCAGTGAGCCCAGATACAGTTCAAGGAGATTGGCAGGAGCCGGTTTCAACACAAGCTGAAACTGGGCGTAATGCTGCAAGCGGTTCGGATTTTCGCCGTAGCGGCCATCCTTCGGACGGCGTGAAGGCTGCACATAAGCCGCGCGCCAGGGCTCAGGGCCGAGCGCGCGCAGAAAAGTGGCGGTGTGCGAGGTGCCCGCGCCGACTTCCATGTCGTAGGGTTGCAGCAGCGCGCAACCCTGTTTGTCCCAATAATTCTGTAGTGTCAGGATGATTTGCTGAAAGGTTAACATCGTGTGATTTTGTGCATTTGCAAAGGAGCGCATTTTACGGGTTTTTGCTGCGTTGCGTCAGTTTGTAAAAAAACCTCAATGAAATCAGAACCACGGACAGGCTTTAAAACACAACTCCGAATGTGGCTCTTGCGCCGCTACTGCGGCAGGATCAACCTGGCCACCAACCCGCCCCCGGCACGCTGATCCAATTCGAACGCGCCATGATGCAGGCGTGCGGCGCGTTCGACAATCGCCAGGCCGAGCCCGGATCCTGTCACATCGCTGCGCGCGGCATCCAGCCGGATGAACGGTCTTTTGACGGCTTCACGCCTCCCTTCGGGTATGCCCGCCCCACGATCCATTACCGCCAGCACGACTTTGCCATCCCGCTGGTCGAGTTGCACGGTGATGTCACCGCCGCCATATTTAATGGCGTTATCCAGCAAGTTGGCAAGCGCGCGCTTCAGCAGCAAGGGCCGGACGAAAAGCGCCGGCACGGGTTGCAACTCTAGACTGACAGACTGTGCGGCAGAAACAAAACGCTGCGCCACCTCGCTGACCAACGCCCGCAAATCAGTCGGAACAGTGGCTTCGCTTTCATCGAGGCGAGCGTAGTCGAGAAATTGCCGGATTACCGCATCCATCTGTTCCACATCACTGGTCAATCCTTCCCGAAGTGACTCATCGGGGCTCAGTTCGGCGGCTATCCGCACCCGTGCCAGCGGGGTGCGCAAGTCATGCGATATCCCCGCCAATACCTGCGCGCGTTCGCGTTCATTGGCCGCCAGGTCGGCGGACATCTGATTGAACGCGACGGATACCGCGATCATCTCCTGCACCCCTTGTTCCGGGAGCGGCTGGGGAGTCTCACCCTGCCCCACTTCCCTGGCCGCTCGTGCCAATTGCTTCAGCGGCTGCGCTACCTGGCGCGCGATGAAGTACGCACCCAACAAGGACAGCAACAACACGCTGCCGCCCCATACCAGCAACACCTGCGGCACAGGATGCTCGATGTGCTCGCGCGGCAGGGCGACCCAATATTCTTCGTTACCGATATAGAAACTCACCCACAGGGCTTCGACGCCGTTGCGCTGTTCGGCAAAACGGGTGTCATCGCCCAGTCTGTGACGCACTTTTTCGACCATCATGCGCAATTCCGGCGGCTGATCCGGCAACGGCTCCAGCACATCGCTGATCTCCGCAAGATGCACCCGCAACCCTTCAGAATCGGCCAGTTCTGCCAGCAATGCACCGCGCCATTCGGGTGCTGCGGACATGACGGCGGCGCGGGTAAGATTCACCACCGACACCACCAATTGCGCCATCTGCCGGGCATGCGGCTCCTGCTCTGCATGACGGAAAATGGCGAGGGATGCGGCCATAGATACCACGATCAACACAACGATCAGCAAGAAGGCCCGCGCCAGCAGCGAACCGGGCAACAAGTGTTTCAAGACTTTGTCCCGTCAGGCACGAAAACATAACCGTGCCCCCATACGGTCTGGATGAAACGCGGGTGGGCCGAATCGGCTTCAATCAGTTTGCGCAGGCGTGAGACTTGCACGTCAATCGCGCGGTCGAACGGATCGTGTTCGCGACCGCGCGCCAGCACCATCAGCTTGTCGCGGGACAAGGGAATACGCGGATGCGTAACCAGCACTTTAAGCAGCGCAAATTCACCGGTGGTCAGCACGACCGGCACGCCCGCCTTGAGAAACTGGCGCGTGGCCATATTCAGCTCACAATCGCTGAAAATAACCGTCCTCTCCTCGACATCCGGCGCGCCTATCGCTTGCGTACCCTTGCGCCGCAGCACGGCCTGGATACGTGCGACCAGCTCGCGCGGGTTGAACGGCTTTGGCAGATAATCGTCCGCACCCATTTCCAGCCCGATGATACGGTCGATCTCATCACCACGAGCGGTCAGCAGGATTACCGGCACGTTCTCGCCTGCCGCACGCAGACGGCGCAATATCGCCAGCCCGTCTTCATTGGGCAGCATCAAATCCAGCACCAGCAATGCATAGCGATTGAGCAACAAGGCCTTGTCCAGCGCACTGCCATCAGCCACGGCTTTGACGCTGAAACCTTGTTCGCCGAGATAACGCAGCAGCAATTCGCGCAGCCTCGCGTCGTCGTCAATAATCAGAATGCGTTGTGTATTGTTCATGGCAGCATGATACACAGAAGGCTGCGGGTTACAGATGGCGAATTTATTACTGTTGCTCAAAACCTTTTTCATCCACTAAAAACACGAAAATCACTAAATAAATCAACAGGTTACATAAGGCAAACAGCACACCCATCTGGCAATATTGTTAATCGCAATAAGTGTTTGAATTTGTTCGTATTTTTCGTGAGTTTCGTGGACAAATTCTTTTTCCTGATTGAAACAAATTGTTACAAAGTCGGCTTCGACAATAACACTTCGCTTACGTTTAACGTCTACTATGCATCCAATGCTACCCGTCGCATCAAGTATGATCAATTGTCAGGAATACATCATGAACTCAATCATTAAAATATTGATCGCAGCCGGCATCATCGCCTCGTTCAGTCTGAACGCAGCCGAGCTCACCAACACAGCCAAACCAGGCATGCAGGAGCGGATGAAGGCCATGACGCCTGAGGAGCGGGCAAAAGAACGCGAAACGATGCATCAGGAAATGCAGAAACTGACTCCGGAGCAACGCGCCGAAAAACGCCGTGAGATGCACGAGTATATGGAGAAGCTTTCGCCGGAAGAGCGCGCCAGGCATCACGAGGAAATGCGCAAAGCATGGGACAGCATGACCCCGGAGCAACGCGCGGCGCGCCGCCGTGAAATGCGCGAACATTGGGAGAAGATGACGCCCGAAGAACGCGCCGGGCACCACAAGGAAATGCAGAAACACTGGAAAAGCATGCCGCCTGAAGAACGCGCCACCCGCCGTCGTGAAATGCGCGAACGCTTCGAGCAAATGTCTCCGGAAGAACGCCGTCAATTCAGGCACGACATGCAGGGCAACATGCCACCGGGAATGATGCCAAAGGATCGCCCTGCAACCGCCAAATAATCGGCTTAACCCTGCCCGGCGGGCGGAGTTAACTATTTACGGATAGCCTCATCCTGCAGCTGTCCGCTCTGTTTCTTCCACTCGGCATAACACTCCAACCCGCAGAAATATGCCACATAGTCGACAGACTCGGGTGTTTGTGCCGCAGTAATCGGCACTTCCTTGCAGCAGATCTCGCATGCTACCAATTCAACTTCGGGTAATTGCTTATCCATGATCTGACTCCCCCTGGTATTGATAATACTGATTGTCACCAGTGCAGCTTATCGGGGAATCATTGCGTGCGCAAGCAGGGAAACCACACGCCCCTCTCCCTATGGGAGAAGGGACGTTTGCCCTTTCCCCCGCCGGGGGAAAGTTGGATAGAGGGCGAGGGAGACAATGGAGTTTTGCCCGCGCACAGATGGCATGGCGCAAGACCGATCGTTCGGGTATATTCATGCAACACTTCGCAACCCAAGAAGAGGAACATCATGCCGGAAATAAGCCGTTTTCTCGGGATTATCATTTTCATGTATTTCGATGAACACAATCCGCCACACTTTCATGTGAAATACAATGAGCATGCTGCGGTCATTAATATCCGGACGCTAAATGTTTCTGATGGTCACCTGCCGGCACGAGTTCGTGGTTTGGTGGAAGAATGGGCGGAGTTACATCAGCAGGAACTACTTGCCATGTGGGAAACCAAGGAGTTTCACAAGATACAACCCTTGATCTGAGGAGAGAATAATGATCGTAAATGTGCAGGAAGCACGCTATCTTGACGGCTATCGTGTCTGGTTGAAATTCAATACAGGTGAATCCGGCGAAGTGGATTTACATGACATGATTTTTAAATACAAGGTCGCGGAACCGCTGCGCGATGCGGCACAATTTAAGCAATTCAAACTCGACGAATGGCCGACGCTAGCCTGGGATTGCGGTTTCGATGTTTCTCCTGAAACACTTTATGAACGCGCAACCGGAAAGATCATCGAGTGGTTGCAGTAACATAGCTTTGTAGCTTCGGAGAATCCGTATGCGCGGCGATTGCGACCGATGCCTAAAAATTCCGCGAATTTGCACGCATAAGCCAAAATACATAGGCCGTTCGGCATATTGACACCCTCATTCAACGCGGGGAGACTGCCGCATGGCTCGAAGCCATCATGAAAGCCCGCTCCAAACCAGCACCAGGGTGTGTTTCACGATTTCAATATTTACCAATCAGCTGCGCTAAAAATACGTAATCTATTGATATTGAACATGTTTTAGATATCAACAACAGCATAACCACCTGTCCGGCTAAATAGTTAGTTGTTTTTTTGGGAGCTACATTACGTTGGGCGTGAAAGCAACAGTTGTTAACGGCACACCACCGGCATCTGGCAAGCGCTAGGAGGATTGTATGCACAAAGTAAGACGCGTTGTCGTTCCATTAATCTGGTTTTTTGCCGTCGTCGATCTTGTCCTTTTCCTCGGTGTAGTTCATCGCGAATGGTTTAGCAGCCTGCTGATCAGGGACTTTCTCTGGGTCGTCTGGGACGCTATCAGTCTTTGGTCTGGTCGGGCCATCACAATCGCCGGAGTTCTCGTTCCGATTTTGGTTTACCTGTTCAAGAAGCGCTGGCCGATGGAACGGACGTGGAAGGAAACGGTCACTTCCTTATCGGGAAAGTTTTCGGTGTGGTGCGAGCGTGCATGGATAGTCTTCCCGATTTTCGGCATCCTACTGGTCGCAGCTGTGGTGTTAACGTATGTGTTATGCACGAAACATCCGCAGTTCACGGCGTCGGCTTCCGCAGTGTTGATTACTCCTGACGGATCGGAACTTTATGTCATCACTCAAGACAGTCAAAAATCCGGCAAAGTAGTTCGTTTTGACGCTACAACCGGTAAAGAGAAGCTGGGGGTAATTGATGTGGGCGGAACGCCCGACCGAATGTTGGCAGGTCCACGCAGCGGCTATGTCTATGTGCTCGACGTTCAGAACGCACGGGTGACAGTGCTCAACCCAAATCACTCGATACGGGAGGTTATTCAGTCCCGCGGAAAGATCTCGACATCCATGGTTATTACGCCGGATGAACGAAAGCTCTACATTTCAAATCAGCAGCCCAGCCCGCACGCTACGATCACGGTGATCGACTTGGTGAAAAAGGAGCATCCGGCGCATCCGATCGATGGATTCAACTGTCCGATGGGTCTCGGCATCTTGCCCGACGGATCGAAACTGTATGTCGCAACGCAATGCGGGAGCGGGCACGACCCGGTTTTCGTCGTCGATACGAGGACAGATAAGATTGTCCACAGCATCCAAGACTTTGCCGTCGGGGGCGAGGTGGCCGTTGCCGGAACAAACCTCCGGGTTTACGTCTCCCGAAGCAATTTCTTCAGGTTGGATCGGATGAACAAAAACCGTATCGAGGAGCCGGCGCGTATCAGCGCGATCGATCCAGCAAGGGATGAGAGCGTAAACGCCGAGACCATCAATGACGGCGGCAGCGCGTTGACGGTCAGCCCCGACGGGCAGTACTTTTTTTTTAGCACAAGCACGTCCATTGAAATCCTGAATACTGAGACGCAGAAGAGAAGCAGCATAGGTGTGGGCAGCGCCGCGACTGGCATTGCGGTTGGAAGGCCAGATCTGAGCAGTTCGAGTCTCGTGCTCTATGCATGGTTACCCGAGCAAAATCGCATCTTCTTCACCGGACTGGACGGTCTCCTACCGTGAGAAGATCGGCGAGGGGAAGGCAAAATAGAGAACAAAGGGATGGATTTATTTATCGTTGGTTTCATGCTGGTGTTTACATGGCCCAACAATGCGCTGCAGCGGACGCACGAGGAACGCGCGCCGCTGAACTTAGTCGTTGAGCAGCTTAGGAGCAGTTATGGAAAATCCACCGAAAAGAACAACAGGCGATACTGTTCACGCAGTTGTTAAAAGCATAGCGAGTGCCGTTCCGACAGCGGGTGGCCCGCTATCGGTGTTGCTTGAAACATTGTTCGCCCCACCAGTCGAACGCCGAAAAGAAAAGTGGTTTAAACAACTGGCTGAAGTTGTGTCGCAACTGGAACAGCGGGTAACAGACCTTACCGCCGAGAAGCTATCGCAAAACGACAATTTCGTGACCGTCGCTCTTCAGGCGACCCAGATTGCTCTGCGCAACCATCACGATGAAAAACTCAGTGCGTTGAGAGGTGCGGTACTCCACGCAGGACTTCCGCATGGGCCAGACGAGCATCTTCAACTTATGTTCTTACAGTTCAT
>JAUSNM010000100.1 GCA_030645535.1 Gallionella sp.
CCGCTTGGTTAAATCGCGGCCAGCCAACGTCTGATTCTGAGGCCGATTTCGGTGGTGTAGCCGACTTCGACAAAGCGAACACTTCCGTCGGGTGAGATGATGAAACTGACCGGAACGGCATGCACGCCCCATGCGCGGGCGATGCTGCCATCCGGATCATTCAACACCGGAAAAGCGATTCCCTGTTCCCGCATGTATTTGACCACTTCTTCCGGCTTTCCGCTCTGCATCGCAATGGTGATCACGGCAGGGTCGTCATGCGCGATGGCGGCGATGGAACCCTGTTCAGTGCGACAGACCGGACACCAGGTCGCCCAGAAATGCACCAGCACGGGAGACCTGGGATGAGCCGGCAAGATGTAAGGCTGGCCGGAAAGGGTGACGCCCTGCAAGCTCGGTGCCTGACCGCTTGCCATATCGCGTTGTTGCCAGAACCGGATGCCCGCAACCACCAGCACAAACAGCAGCAGGTTGATCGCGTAACCGCGCCATTTTTTTGTGCGGTTTTCACTCGCCATGTTTGAGTTTCTCGATCTCGCGCCGGTCGCGCTTGGTAGGACGGCCGCGGGTAACAAAAAATTCGGGCTGCAGTTTGAGTTGCGCGGCAATCACCGCACGCCGCGCGATACTCTCATCACTTTCGCGGTAAAGCTTCTGTGCAATCGGTGCAGAACCGCGGTTGCCTGAGAGTGCCAGCACTTCGACTTCAAAACGTGCCTGTCCGAGGCGAATATCCAGCTGATCTCCTGCTGCAATAGTCTTGGCAGGTTTGATGCGTACCCCGCCGAGCATTACTTTGCCCGCGTCCACCGCATCGGCGGCCAAGCTGCGCGTCTTGAAGAAGCGCGCCGCCCACAGCCATTTGTCGATACGCAGTTTGTCGTCGTTCATTTAATCGGGCGCCTTGGCTACTAGCTACTAGCTACTAGCTACAGGCTATTGGCCGCTTTTAATGCAGATTCACCATCGGCATAAAACCAATCTTATCCCTCAGGTTTTCCCGGCTGTTGCGCGCATCCGCGAGGTTGGCGTAGGGGCCGATATGAACCCGGGTCTTGTTGTTCTGACTGAACAATACCAGTTGTTTACCGGCGTCTCCCAGCTTGGTACGCATCTCGGACAGGAATTTCTCTGCGGCGTCTGTCGTGTTGAAGGCGCCCAGTTGCAGGAATACATTGCTGCCATTAACAGCGACGGGGGCAGTGACAACCGGTGCCGCGGGTTCAAGCGGCACGCTTTGCACGGCATCCGACCTGGCAATCGGGCGGGCATTGCTGTCTGCGGTGATGCTTTCGATTTCCACCTCGCTGCTGCCGCTGCCGACGATGCCGATTTTGTGAGCGGCGGTATAGGATAAATCGATGACGCGGGCATGCAGGAAGGGGCCCCGGTCATTGATACGCACAATGACAGACTTTCCGGTGGCAACATTGGTCACGCGCGCATAGCTTGGAATAGGCAACGTGGGATGCGCAGCGGTCATCTGGTACATGTCATATTTCTCGCCGCTGGAGGTGCGCTGTCCATGAAATTTCTTGCCGTACCACGATGCGATGCCGCGTTGGCTGAAGTTACCAGGTCGGGTCAGCGGCGTGTAATTCTTGTCCAGGGCGGCATAAGGGCGATTGGCATAGCGGTGCAGCGGCTCATTCACCGGCACCGCGTCAGGAGTCGCATCAATATTTGCGGGTGGATTATCGCCCGGACCATCGCCCGCAAGATAACCGCCACTGCCGGCGATCGGCTTCTGGACGGATTGAACAGCATGTCCGGCTGAACGATCTTCAACCGGCGCGAGAATGATGGGCTTCTGTTCCGGGCGTTGAGGTGTCGTGCCGCAGGCGGTGAGCACCAGCGCGGTCAATACTAAAATTACAACTTGCTTGCTCATAATATATCCTTATTTAACAATAAGTTAACTTTTAACCAGTTTTTTGTGCGTCTGAATACTCATCAGCATACCAAAACCCAGCAACAGCGTCAGCATGGATGTGCCGCCGTAACTGACCAGCGGCAACGGCACGCCCACAATCGGCAAGATGCCGCTGACCATGCCCATGTTGACGAATGCATAGGTGGCGAAAGTCAGTGTGATTGAACCTGCCATCAGACGGGTGAAGTAGGTTGAGGCATTAGCCGTGATGACAAATCCGCGTGCGATTACAAAACAATACATACTAAGCAATATTAAATTGCCGACCAGGCCGAATTCTTCCGAATATACCGCGAAGATAAAGTCGGTGGTGCGCTCCGGCAAAAAGTCGAGATGCGTCTGAGTGCCGTTCAGGTAGCCCTTGCCCAGAATACCGCCGGAACCTACGGCGATCATGCCCTGGATGGTGTGATAGCCCTTGCCCAGCGCGTCCTGCGACGGATCGAACAACATCTCAATGCGATGGCGCTGATAGTCGTGCATCATGGACCACAACAACGGCGCACTGGCGATCCCGGCTACGAATAATCCACCCATCACGCGCCAGCTCAAGCCTGCCAGAAATAACACATAAAAACCGCTGGCGGAAATCAGCAGCGCAGTGCCCAGATCAGGCTGTCGCGCGATCAACGCCACCGGCAGCAGCAATAGCAGTGCGGCTATGATGTAGTTCTTCAGGGTCAGGCCCGCTTCGTACTTCTCGAAATACCAGGCCATCATCAACGGCACACCGATTTTCATCAGCTCGGACGGTTGTATCGTTGCCACCCCGATATTCAGCCAGCGCCGGGCGCCATGACTGATTTCGCCGAACAGCGCCACGCCGATCAGCAGCAGCATGCCCAGCACATATATCGGTACGGCGGTGCGCATCAAATAGTGCAGCGGCAGATTGGCCACTACCCACAGACAGCAAAATGCCACCAGAATGTTCGCACCCTGCGCCAGAACGCGTTCGAAATTATGGTCGCTCGCGCTATACAGCGTCAGCAGGCTGGCTGCCATCAGCAAGCCCATTCCTGCCAGCAGCGGCAGATCAAGATGCGAGATGATGCGTCGCCAAAGTTGTCGTCTGGTCATATCAGTCCGCCTCGACTTCCTGAACACCCGATGCTGCCGGGGTAGTAACTGCAATCGGTTTCCCTGCCGGCACCACGGGCTGCGGCACTTTTCCCAACAGGTAGTAGTCCATTACCTTGCGGGCGATAGGGGCTGCCGTACCGCCGCCGTGTCCGCCATTTTCGGCCAGCACCACCACCGCAATTCTGGGTTTATCGGCGGGAGCAAAGGAAATGAACCAGGCATGGTCGCGATGCCGCTCGTCTATCTTGCTGGCATCGTATTTTTCGCCCTGCTTCATGCCGACCACCTGAGCCGTGCCGGTCTTGCCGGCAATGGTATAGGGCGCACCCGCAGAAGCCTGTGCCGCCGTGCCGCCGGGCTGAGTCACGGCCGCCATGGCACGCTTGACCAGTTCAAGATGCGCAGGATCCAGCTTCATATCGAACGCTGGCTTGTTTTCCAGCTTGCGTATTTCGTTGGTGACTGAATTCTTCATTTCCCTGACCAGATGCGGCTTGTAGCCGACGCCGTTATTCGCCAGCGTTGCCGTAGCTGCAGCCAGTTGCAACGGAGTCACCAGACTGTAACCCTGGCCGATGCCCACCGACACGGTATCGCCGGTATACCATTTCTGCTTGAAACGTTTCATCTTCCATTCCTGGGACGGCAGCAGACCCGCTGTTTCGCCCTCCAGGTCAATCCCGGTTTTTTTGCCGAAACCAAAGCGTGACAAAAAGTTGAATATGTTGTCTATGCCCATCTCGACCGCGAGGCCGTAATAATAGGTATCGCAGGAAATCACAATGGACTTGAACATATCCACCGTGCCGTGTCCGCCTTTCTTCCAGTCGCGATAGTGGTGACTGCTGCCGGACAAGGTGTAGAAACCCGGATCGCTTATCGTTTGGCTGGGTGAGCGTGTATTGTAAAAAAGCCCCGCCAGCGCCATGAATGGCTTGATCGTGGAACCCGATGGGTATTGTCCGCGCAGTGCACGATTGTTAAGCGGATGATCGGGAGATTCGTTCAGCTCTTTCCAGCTGTCCGCATCGATCCCGTCAACGAACAAGCTGGGGTCATAGCCCGGCCGGCTGACAAAAGCCAGCACCTCGCCGTTGGCAGGATCGATCGCCACCAGCGCGCCCCGTAATTCGCCAAATGCCTGTTCGGCAATATCCTGCAATTTCGCATCTATGCTGAGTATCAGGGTATTGCCGGACACAGGCGGGGTACGCGACAGGATGCGCACTGCACGTCCTGCCGAATCGACCTCGACTTGCTCTATGCCTGTCGTGCCGTGCAATTCATTTTCGTAAAATTGTTCCAGCCCGGTCTTGCCGATGTAATCGGTTCCCCGGTAATTTGCCAGCGAGTCGTTTTCATCCAGCCTGTCTTCATCCGTCAGATTGATACGACCGATATAGCCTAACAGATGCGCCGTTTTCTCAGAAAAAGGATATTCGCGGAACAGGCGCGCCTTGATTTCGACGCCCGGAAAGCGATATTGCTGCGCGGCAAAACGGGCCACCTCTTCGTCGCTTAAGCGGCTGCGGATCATCAGCGTCTCAAAATCATGGCTCTCGGCTTGCAGCTTCTTGAAGCGTTTTCGATCTCTGGGTTGGATATCGACCAGTGTAGCCAAATCGTCTATGGTAGCTTGCAGATTTACCACCTTGCTGGGCGTAATTTCCAGCGTGTAGCCGGAGAAATTATGCGCCAGCAGCACACCGTTGCGATCCAGTATCAGGCCGCGATTGGGCACGATAGGCATGACCGAGATGCGATTTTTTTCTGCCAGCGTCTGGTAATAATCATGGCGAATCGCTTGCAGATAGACGAAGCGTGCCAGCAGAATCCCCAGCAACAGCATCGCAAAACCGATGCCGATAAACAGCCGCAAACGAAAGTTAAAAATCTCCTGCTGGTGATTTTTAAGCTCAACCCGATTATTCATTCACGATCCACGCGCATCTGCCGCATTGACTGGAACAAGGCGCTCATTGGAACCCACAGCAGCGTCGACGTCAGGCAACCCAGGAAATAAAGCCACACAACCTGGCCGTTCACCTGCCAATGTACCAGCGCATACACCGCATAGGTCGACAACAGAATCACGAATACCTGGGTCGTTTGCTCGCGCAGGTCGAACATCCGTATGCGGCGGTTCAACACCACACCGCCAAACGCCAGCAAGGTATAGGACAGGGCGTGCTGCCCGAACAAACTGGCATCCCCCACATCGGCCAGTATGCCGATTGCCCAGGACATGCCGACACCGACGCGCAGCGGTTTATGCGTACACCAGTAGAGCAGCACCACAGCCACAAAGTCAGGTCGCATCGTCAACCAGAGGCCTTCCCACGGCAAGCTATTCAGCAACAGTGCGCCGACGATGCTGGTCACGATAAACATCGTGCTGACAGGACGCAATATTTCCGGTTGTGTATGGTCGAGAAATGGCATCAATGAACCCCGCTCTTCTTTGATTTCAACTTGCCAGGCAGCGGTTCGGCTTCCGGGCGTTCGGGAAGTTTGGGGACGGCAGACAACACCAGCAACTGGCGATACTTGTCCACACCGCCCACAGGCAGACAAGCAATGCGTGCAAAAGGATAAGCCGCGTCGCGCTCAATCTTTTCAACCTTTGCGACCGGGATGCCCGGCGGATAGATACCGTCGATACCGGAAGTGACCAATATATCGCCATTCTGAATATCGGTGCTGACGGCCATATAGCGCAGCGCCAACTGGCTGGTGTCACCGGCACCGAATGCGACACTGCGCAATCCGTTGCGCAGCACTTGCACCGGCACGGCATGATCTTTTTCGGTAATCAGCGTGACTTCGGAAAGCCAGGGAAAAACACGGGTGACCTGCCCTACGATGCCCTTGTCATCCATTACCACCTGACCTGCCTGGATATTGGCCGTACTGCCTTTATTGATCAGCACTTTACGCCTGAAAACATCGCGTTCGGCATAGACAATTTCGGCGAATTGACCTGTAAATTGATTACGCTGCTGCAATGCAAGCAAGTTACGCAGTTGCAGATTTTCCTGCAGCAAGGAATGCTGCTGCACCAGTTGAACGGCATCCAGCCCATGCTGACGTTGCAGCGCCTTTTTTTCTTCCAGCAAACTGCCCTGCGTGACGAAAAAATCACCAGCTTGTTGCATTAACGTCAAAGGGAGAGTTGCCAGGCGCTGTATCGGTGAGACCAGGACAGACAACGCACTTCGGGTGGATTCAAGATAGCGGAAACGCGCATCGACAAACATCAGCAACACCGATAAGACCGCAAAAAACACGAGACGTGCCGCAGGACTCGGGCCCCGGTTAAAAACCTGAAAAGTTTGCGTGCTGTCCATCTTGGCTGGTAAGTGGGGAGTAGAAAGTGGAAAGTAGGAAGTGGTGAGCAGAGAACGGTAAGTGGCAAAGAGCTGTTTTCCCACTCACAACTCGCCACTTACCACTCCCCAGCAATCCTTACTCCGTTGTGAAGATACCCGTTGATTTGTCCATGTATTCGAGCGCGTGACCCGAACCACGCACCACACAAGTCAACGGATCATCGGCGATCAGCACAGGCAAACCGGTTTCTTCCATCAGCAAGCGATCGATGTCGCGCAGCAACGCGCCGCCACCAGTCAGCACCATGCCCTTGTTCGCAATATCAGCACCCAGCTCCGGCGGGGTTTGTTCAAGCGCAATTTTCACCGCACTGACGATGTTGTTCAAAGGATCGGTCAGCGCTTCGAGGATTTCGTTGCTGGATATGGTGAAGCTGCGCGGCACGCCTTCGGCCAGATTGCGCCCCTTCACTTCCATCTCGCGCACTTCAGAGCCGGGGAAGGCCGAACCGATGGTCTTCTTGATTTCTTCCGCCGTGGTTTCACCGATCAACATGCCATAGTTACGGCGGATGTAGTTGATGATCGCCTCGTCGAATTTATCGCCGCCTACGCGCACCGAACCCGAATACACCGTACCGCCCAGTGAAATCACGCCGACTTCAGTCGTGCCGCCGCCGATATCCACCACCATCGAACCGGTTGCTTCTTCGACCGGCAGACCGGCGCCGATCGCTGCTGCCATCGGCTCTTCGATCAATTCCACGCGGCGCGCACCGGCACCGACAGCAGATTCGCGAATCGCACGACGCTCAACCTGAGTCGAACCGCAAGGCACGCAAATCACGATCCGCGGGCTCGGGCTGAAAATACTGGCCTTGTAAACTTTGCGGATAAACTGCTTGAGCATCTGCTCGGTCACGGTAAAGTCGGCAATCACGCCGTCCTTCATCGGACGAATCGCCGTGATGTTGGCTGGCGTACGGCCCAACATTTGCTTGGCGCCCAGGCCAACCTGCTGAATGATCTTCTTGCCGTTTGGCCCACCCTCCTGACGGATGGCAACCACCGATGGCTCGTTCAGCACGATGCCTTGTCCGCGCACCCAGATCAGCGTATTCGCCGTACCGAGGTCAATCGCCAAGTCGTTAGAAAAATAGCCGTTAAAAAGTCCAAACATGTTGATTCCCGAAAAGTCTAAAATGGTGTGCTGAATAATCACGTTATGATACCCTATCAGCCTCATTTATATAAAGCTTTTACTATGTCATTAAGCACCGCTGACGTTCAAAAAGTTGCGCGCCTCGCGCGCCTTGCCATGAACAGCACCGAAATCGAAGCCGCCAGGACACAATTGTCCGGCATTTTTGAACTGATCGCCGAGATGCAGGCCGTTGATACCACCGGCATCGAACCGATGTCGCATGCCCAGGATTTATCGCAACGCCTGCGTGAAGATATCGTCACCGAGACTAACCAGCGCGAACTGTTCCAGTCCATCGCACCGCAAGTCGAATCCGGTCTGTATCTCGTACCCCAAGTAATTGAATAGAGAAGGGAGAATGGGTAAGAGAGAAGAGTAAAGGCGATGCGGAGGTTTTCCCTTTCCCCTTCCCTCTTCACACTTATCCTTAAGTAATATGATAAACGCCTCATTAAAACAGCTCTCCGCCCTGCTGGCAGAGAAGAAAATTTCCAGCGTCGAGTTGACGCAACTCTATCTCGATCGCATCGCCACGCATAATCCGGTATATAACGCCTACATCACCGTGGACGCCAAAACCAGCCTGGCGCAAGCCCTTGCCGCCGATGAACTGTTGGCAGGCGGTGGCGCACAAGCGCTGACCGGCATCCCGATCGCGCAGAAAGACATCTTCTGCGCCAAAGGCTGGCGCACCACCTGCGGCTCGAAAATGCTGAGTGATTTCATCGCCCCTTACGACGCGCATGTCATCGAACAATTCAACAAGGCGGGCTGTATCAACCTGGGCAAGACCAACATGGACGAATTCGCCATGGGATCTTCCAATGAAACCTCTTATTTTGGCCCGGTCAGAAACCCGTGGAATCAGAAGGCTGTACCCGGCGGCAGTTCCGGCGGTGCGGCATCGGCAGTCGCAGCAAGGCTTTGCGCAGCCGCGACAGGCACCGACACCGGCGGTTCGATCCGTCAACCGGCGGCGCTGTGCGGCATCACCGGCATCAAACCGACTTACGGCACGGTGTCACGCTACGGCATGATCGCCTTCGCCTCCAGCCTGGATCAGGCAGGCCCTATGGCCAGGAGCGCGGAAGATTGTGCGCTGATGCTGAACGTGATGACCGGCTTCGACGAGCGCGACTCAACCTCATTGCAGCGCGATAAGGAAGATTACACGGCCAAGTTGCACCTGCCACTCGCGGGTTTGCGCATCGGCCTGCCGAAGGAATTTTTTGCCGAGGGTTTATCTGCCGATGTGGGCAGCCGCGTTCAGGAGGCAATTGCCGAATACAAGAAGCTGGGCGCAACGCTTGTCGAAATCAGCCTGCCGAATACGAAACTTGCCGTGCCGGTCTATTACGTACTGGCGCCGGCAGAGGCCTCCAGCAACCTGTCGCGTTTCGACGGTGTGCGCTACGGTTATCGCGCACCGGAATATACCGATCTCGCGGATATGTATGAGAAGAGCCGTTCACAGGGCTTCGGCGAGGAAGTGAAGCGCCGCATCATGATCGGCACCTACGTGCTCTCGCACGGCTATTACGACGCCTATTACCTGCAAGCACAGAAAATACGCCGCCTGATCGCGCAGGACTTCACCGATGCATTCAAGCAATGCGACATCATCATGGGACCGACTTCCCCTTCCACCGCCTTCAACCTCGGCGAAAAAGGCGACGACCCGGTACAGATGTATCTGTCCGATATCTACACCATCGCGGTGAATCTGGCAGGACTGCCCGGCATGTCCATCCCCTGCGGGTTTGGCGATAACGCAATGCCGGTCGGCCTGCAGATCATCGGCAACTATTTCGAAGAGGCGCACATGCTGAACGTTGCGCACCAATATCAACTGGCAACCGACTGGCACAGCCGCGCGCCGCAAATTTGAGACTGACCATGGAAATATCTGATTTCACCGGTGTGCCCGAACTGAAGACGCGCCTGGACCAGCACCCCCTCTACGCCTCGGTACGCACCCTGGACGATTTGCGCTGCTTCATGGAACACCATGTCTTTCCGGTATGGGATTTTATGTCGCTGCTCAAATATTTACAGGGCGAGATCGCTCCTGCCGGGATGCCGTGGCTACCTACAGGCAATACTGACACCACCTCGGTGCAGCGTTTCATCAATGAAATTGTGCTGGGCGAGGAGACCGACGAGGGGCTGCCGGATGCCATGGGCAATCCTACCTTTATCAGCCACTTTGATCTCTACCTCGGCGCCATGGAAGAAGTGGGTGCCGACACGCGTCCGGTGCGCGCTTTCCTCAAGATGGTAAAAAAACACGGCATCGCAGAGGCACTGCAACACGCCGATATCCCCGCGCCATCGCGCCGCTTCATGGCGTCGACCTTCGGTTTCCTTGTCACCGACAAGACGCATGTCGTGGCAGCCGCCTTCGCGCTTGGTCGCGAGCAGGTGATACCCGGCATGTTTCGCGCACTGCTGGCCGACATGGGTATCAGCAAGGAAAAAGCACCGCTGTTTCACTACTATCTCGAACGGCATATTCACCTCGATGATGAATTTCACGGCCCGCTTTCGCTCAGACTGCTGGGACAACTTTGTGGCGACAGCGCCAATAAGCAGCGTACAGCGGCGAAAGCCGGCAGGCAGGCTATTGAAGCGCGCATCACACTATGGGACGGCGTGCGCGCAGTCCTGCCATCTTCCTCCAAGAAGCGGAGCAAATAATGCAATGGGAAACAGTCATCGGTCTGGAAGTGCACACGCAACTCTCCACCCACACTAAAATATTTTCGGGCGCCTCCACCACGTATGGTGCCGAGCCCAACACACAGGCGGATGCGGTCAGCATCGCGCTGCCCGGCGTGCTGCCGGTATTAAACAAGGGAGCCGTCGAACGCGCCGTCAAGTTCGGCCTGGCTGTCGGTGCGCACATCGCGCCGCGCTCGGTATTCGCACGCAAGAATTATTTCTACCCTGATTTGCCCAAAGGCTACCAGATCAGCCAGTTCGACCTGCCGGTCGTGGGCATGGGTCAATTGACCATTCAGGTTGAACCGCTGTCAGGGAACGCGAAGCCCTATGAGAAAGTGGTGCGCATCACCCGCGCCCATCTGGAAGAAGATGCAGGCAAGTCGGTACACGGCGCATCGCAAGGCATGACCGGCGTCGATCTGAATCGCGCGGGCACACCCCTGCTGGAAATCGTCTCCGAGCCTGACATGTGTTCTGCCGCAGAAGCGGTGGCCTATGCAAAAACGTTGCATAACCTGGTGCGCTGGATCGGCATCAGTGACGGCAACATGCAGGAAGGCTCGTTCCGCTGTGACGTGAACGTGTCGGTGCGCAAACCGGGTGAGCCGCTCGGCACGCGCCGCGAGATCAAAAACCTAAATTCATTCAAGTACATGCAGCAGGCGATCGACTATGAAGTACAGTGGCAGATCGACACGATAGAAAGCGGCGGAAAGATCCATCAGGCCACGATCCTGTTCAATCCGGATACTGGCGAGACGCGCGCGATGCGCAGCAAGGAAGACGCGCACGATTATCGTTACTTCCCCGATCCCGACCTGCTGCCGCTGGACATCACCCCACAGATGCTGGACGCGATGCGCGCCACGCTGCCTGAACTGCCGGAAGCCCGCCGCGCACGCTACGTGAACGAACTGGCTTTATCCGCTTACGACGCCAACAGCCTGACCAGTTCACGCGAAATGGCTGACTTCTTCGATGTGTGCGTGAGTGCCGTCGGAAACGCCAAACTGTGCGCCAACTGGCTGATCGGTGAACTGTCCGCCCAGCTCAATCGCGACGGACTGGAGATGGCACAATGTCCCGTCACCCCGCAACAGATGAGCGGCATGCTGGCACGCATCGCGGACAACACCATTTCCAACTCCGGCGCGAAAGAAGTCTTCCGCACGTTGTGGAGCGACGGTGGCGAGGCAGATGCGATTATTGAATCCAAAGGCTTGAAACAGGTTTCCGATTCCGGTGCGATCGAAGCGCTGGTGGATGAGATCATCGCCGCCCAGGCCGACAAGGTTGCCGAGTATCGTTCGGGAAAAGACAAACTGTTCGGCTTCTTCGTAGGCCTTGCGATGAAGGCCAGCAAAGGCAAGGCCAATCCGGCGCAGTTGAACGAGGTGCTGCTGAAGAAACTAGCGGGATAAAATACGCGTTGTCAGGTTTTTTCTAATCCAGCATAATCCGCGCTGCCGTCAAGACCAATGGGAGAGCGTGGTTTTACTACCACCGCCGAAGGCGTAACACCCGTAACCGCTCAGGCAAAAGGACTATTGGCACAGGCAAATCTGGAGAGCGCGGGCTTTACCCGCCACCGAAGGGGCACGCGATTAAATGCAATACAACCTGCTGTGCAGGTTTTACTGCGTTATTGTAATCTCTCAGGTACCAAGGACAGATGGGGCACTGCATGAATTCATGCAGTGCCCTTTTTTATTTTGAAAGCCTATATGACGACTCTTAAGACGACCCCTTTAAATGCAGCCCACCGCGCGATGGGCGCAAAAATGGTGGATTTCGGTGGCTGGGACATGCCTGTGAACTACGGCTCGCAAATCGACGAACATCATCAGGTACGAAACGATTGCGGCATGTTCGACGTATCCCACATGCGCGTGGTCGACATGAAAGGCGAGGGAGTTCGCGCCTTTTTGCGTTACCTGCTGGCGAACAACGCAGACAAGCTCACGCTGCCCGGTAAGGCGCTGTATTCGACGATGCTGCTGGAGTCAGGCGGCGTAATCGATGACCTGATCGTGTATTTCATGAATGAAAACTGGTTCCGCATCGTGGTCAACGCAGGCACCGCAGACAAGGACATCGCCTGGATGAAAAAACAGGCCTCGCTTCATGCGCCACAACTCGACATTACCGACCATCCTGAACTGGCGATGATCGCCGTCCAGGGCCCGAATGCGCGCGCCAAGGTATGGGATGCATTGCCCGGCAGTCGCGAACTGACCGAAGGCCTGATTCCTTTCAGCGCGGTGGAAATGGGCACGATGTTCATCGCGCGCACCGGCTATACCGGTGAAGACGGTTTTGAAATCATGATTCCGGCCAAAGCCGCACCGTTTTTCTGGGCAACGCTGGCAGAAAACGGCGTGAAACCCATCGGTCTGGGTGCGCGCGACACGCTGCGCCTGGAAGCGGGCATGAACCTCTACGGTCAAGACATGGACGAGAGCGTAGGCCCGCTGGAATCCGGTCTGGCCTGGACGGTGGATCTTAAAAGTGAACGCGACTTCATCGGCAAGGCAGCGCTGCTGGCCAACCCGCCTGCCAGCAAACTGGTCGGTCTTGTGCTGCTGGATCGCGGCGTGTTGCGCGCCCATCAGACCGTGCATACCGCACACGGCGATGGCGAGATCACCAGCGGCAGCTACTCACCCACACTGGAGAAATCCATCGCGCTGGCCCGTATGCCTGTAAATGTTGCAATCGGCGACACGGTGCAAGTGAATATTCGCGATAAAATGCTCAATGCCCAAGTGGTAAAGTACCCGTTCGCAAGAAATGGCAAAGCAGTTATAAGCAGTAGTTAGACGTTAGTTGCCAGTTAAAACCGCGAAGCGACAACATCAACCAGCGTCTAGCGACTAATAACTAACAACTAAATTTAAAGACCGCGCAGCGACAAACCCGACTAATGACTAGCGACTAGTAACTAACGACTAAAGGAGTTTCGAATGAGCAACCCAAGTAATCTGAAATACACCGCCTCCCACGAATGGGTCAAAACCGAATCTGACGGCACAGTCAGCATCGGTATCACGCAACATGCGCAGGAATTGCTGGGCGACATGGTGTTCGTCGAAGCGCCTGCGGTCGGACGCAGCCTGAAAGCCAAAGAAGAATGTGCAGTTGTGGAATCGGTGAAAGCCGCTGCCGACGTCTACGCCCCGGTATCAGGCACCGTGACTGCCATCAACGGCGATCTGGACAGCAGCCCGGAAGCCATCAACAACGAGCCCTACTCCGCCTGGATATTCAAGATGAAACCGGACAATGCAGCCGACATCGACGCGCTGCTTGATGCAGCGGCTTATCAGGCAGTAGTCGACAGCGAAGAACACTAAAAGCCAGTAGCTCGTAGCCTGTAGCAGGTAGCCAAGCGGTGGTCACGTCGCGTACGGCATCAAAAGCTACCGGCTACCCGCCACGAGCTACCCGCTCATAACCCCTCGATTTTTCCAGAACTCTCGCCATGATCCACACAGACCAATTTGTAAACCGCCACAACGGCCCATCTGAACAGGATGTTCAGGACATGCTGAAGAAGATCGACGCGCCATCGCTCGACGCGCTGATCGACCAGACTATTCCCGCTGCGATCCGTTTGAAACAGCCTCTGAACCTGCCTGAAGGCATGTCAGAACACGCCTATCTTCAGCATCTGCGTGGCATTGCGGCGAAGAACAAGTTGTACAAGAGTTACATCGGTCTGGGTTATTACGACACGATTCTGCCGCCGGTAATCCAGCGCAATGTGCTGGAAAATCCGGGCTGGTACACCGCCTATACGCCCTATCAGGCCGAGATCGCTCAGGGCCGCCTTGAGGCGCTGCTGAATTTCCAGACCATGATCGTCGATCTGACCGGAATGGAAATCGCCAACGCTTCCCTGCTGGATGAGGCGACCGCAGCAGCAGAGGCGATGACCATGCTGCACGGCCTGCGTTCACGGGAAGCCGCAGCGCAGGGGAAGAACAGCTTTTTCGTGTCGCACGAATGTTTCCCGCAAACCATCGAATTGCTCAAGACCCGAGCCCGTCCGCTGGGCATTGAACTGGTAATAGGCGATTTCAAGACAGTCACCTTGCACGACAATCTGTACGGCGCATTGCTGCAATATCCGGCGGCCAATGGCGTGGTGCATGACTATGCAGATTTCGTCGCCCGTGCCCGTGAGCACGGCATGACCATCGCAGTCGCAGCCGACATCCTGAGTCTGGTGCTGCTGACACCTCCGGGCGAATGGGGTGCGGATATCGTGCTGGGTTCCACGCAACGCTTTGGCGTACCGATGGGCTACGGCGGGCCGCACGCGGCTTATTTTGCCTGCCGCGACGCCTACAAGCGCTCGATGCCGGGGCGCATCATCGGCATGTCGGTAGATGCCGACGGCGACCCTGCGCTGCGCATGGCGCTGCAAACGCGTGAACAACATATCCGCCGCGAAAAAGCCACCTCCAATATCTGTACTGCACAGGCACTGCTGGCGATCATGGCCAGCATGTATGCGGTGTATCACGGCCCACAAGGTCTGCGCGGCATCGCAAGGCAGGTTCACCTGTCCACCGTGGCCTTAGCCTGCGAACTGAAGAAGCTCGGCTACACCATCGCATTCGACATATTCTTCGATACGTTGAAACTGCTGCACACCGACAACGCGAAGATTCGTGCGCTGAGCGACGCCGCTGAAATCAACTTCCGTTACAGTAACGAGGGACTGGGCATCGCGCTGGATCAGACCACCTCTATTAGCGATCTGAACGCGATACTCGCGGTATTTGCGCAGGCTGCCGGCAAACCGGCGGTCAGGTTGTCTGAGGCGCAGGTAGCGGCTCAGGCGATGCACCTGACCGTCAGAAAATCCGCCATTCTGAGCCATCCGGTATTCAATTCCTGCCACTCAGAAACGTTGATGATGCGTTACATCAAACGTCTGGAGAACAAGGATCTGTCGCTGACCCATTCGATGATTGCATTAGGCTCCTGCACGATGAAGCTGAACGCCGCGTCCGAGTTGCTCGCGCTGACCTGGCCGGAATTTGCCAACCTGCACCCTTTCGTGCCGGTGGAGCAGGCCGCAGG
>JAUSNM010000105.1 GCA_030645535.1 Gallionella sp.
TTTGCATGACAACCTGCCAGGCTTGTAATTTTTGTACGTAGGGCATAGCTGCATGGGCCGGGCTTGTTGATGGCAGGCGCTGGTAGTGCAGCGGCAGCGTTTCAAGCTGCACATGCTTTTGGTAGCATTTCTCGGCCATCGCGCCGTTGAAATAGACATGCGTAATGTGCGGATGGGCTAAGAAGAACGAGTGGAAATCATTCGGTGTCGCTTCCTCGATGTCCGAATCCATGCTGCTGCTGCGCCGGCAGGAAGCCAATACATCCCAGAGAGCGATGCCGGCGGACTTCAGTATTCGTGTGCGCGATTCGTAAGGCAGCTCGGGGGCAGCACCGATCAGTTTGCCCATGATAGTCCAGAAGGTATTGCGCTTGTGCGCATAATATTGCCCGAGCCTGAGCGATTCTTTCCCGGGTATGCTGCCCAGGATAAGGACCCGCGCATTTGCATCTTCGATGGGCGGGAAGCAGTGGATAGGTGACATATATGTCAGGAATAGTTAAGCAATAATATGATTGTAAACGTGATTTGTATTTTCGGCGCCCGGCATAGAGTTCGCCTGCTATAGTGCACGCCTGCACGTTTCATTCGAGGTAGACATGGCCATTGAAACCGAACTTAAATTGCGCATCAACCCGGAGCAACTGGCCCGTCTGAAGCGGCATGCGCTGTTCAAAACGCATCAGATCACGGTGCCTGAAACACGCCGCCTGCACAATATCTATTACGATACGTCAACACTCGACTTGCACAAAAGCAAAATGGCGCTGCGGCTGCGCCGTGTTAAAGGTTATTGGCTGCAAACGTTGAAGGGAGGCGGGCGGGTTTTGGCCGGGCTGCATCAACGCAATGAGTGGGAAGTGCCCGTGCCGTCAGCAAAACTTGATTTTACAAATCTGGATCAGGACGTGTGGGACGAGCATCTGCCGCCGTCATGGCGTGAAAGTTTACAGCCGGTATTTACCACCGATTTTTACCGTTCCAGCCGCCTGTTGAACTGGCAGGGCGCGATCATCGAAGTTTGCATGGATCACGGTGAGGTGAGGACCTCCGAGTACAGCACGCCGATCTGTGAGGTGGAACTGGAGTTAAAATCAGGCGAACCGCAGCAATTGTTTGAGCTGGCACAGGCGATACTGGAAGTCGTCCCGTTCGAGCTGGAAGTGGTGAGCAAGGCCGAGCAGGGTTTTCGCCTGCTGGCAGGCTACATCGCACAGCCGGTAAAAGGCATCGTGCCGAAACTTGCAAAATCGGACAGACTGACGGATGGGCTGCAAGCGCTGATCTGGTCTTGTCTGCTGCATTTTCAGGGCAATCTGCGCGGTGCAATGGCGGGGACTGATGCCGAGTATCTGCACCAGATGCGGGTGGCGTTGCGACGGTTGCGCGTTGTGCTGCGCATCAGCGAAAAAATCCGTGCCGATGAAACATTGGTTACCTTGCGTGAAGATCTGGCCAGTCTGGGTGCCACCCTGGGCAGGATACGCGAATGGGATGTGTTCCTCGCCCAGACAGTTGAGCCTGCGCGCTACGCGATTGAAGGCAATGCAGGGCAGCAGAGCATGCAGGCGCTGCTGGAGGCAAGTATGCAATACCGTGCCGACTGTCAAGCCGCGCTATGCTGCGATGCGCGTGAGTTGCAGGGGTTGATGCTGCGTGTTGCGATCTGGATGAACGGATCGTATTGGCATCGGGCAGAACAGCACGCGCCCGAAACACGCGATTTTTCCACAAAGCGTTTGCATCAGTTAGCCAGGCGTTATGCCAGGGCGGGACTGGATCTGCATAGGCTGGATGCGCAGCAATTGCATGCCTTGCGCATTCATACCAAGAAATTGCGCTACAGCGCGGAATTTTTCGCCGCCCTGTACGACACCCGCAAGGCAAAAACCTATCTGGGTGCATTAAATGAAGTGCAGGAGCTGTTAGGCGTAATCAACGATATTGCGGTAGCCGATCGCCTGCTGGATGATCTGGCGATCAATCTGCCTGCGCACAGCGAAGTCATCTTGTTTATCAAGAGCCGCCTGAATAAAGATTTATCAATAAATTTCAAAAAGTTACACAAGGCTATTCAGCACCTTAATAAGCAACAGAATTTCTGGTGAATATATTAGGGATAATTGTGGTTTGAGGTTGCCGTAATTTGTTATTCGACCAGGTTCAGGGTGACAAGCTGAGCACGGAATTTATTTTCAGATGAGCAAGGTGACGTCCGTCTTCATGGAAAAACTGCTATGGAAGAAGCGCTCCTCAAGAAAACCAGAAATCTGATTGCCAGCCGGATAGGCTTGCTGGTTCGCGAACAAGATGTTGCGATGCTTCACCGTGTGGTCGCCGAACGGGTGAGGGTGCTCAACCTGTCCGGCGCGGAGCAATACTGTCAGTTTCTGGAAACTGATGCGGGCGTCCGGCATGAACGAGAAGAACTCGTCATTCCCTTCACCACGGGCGAGACCTATTTTTTCCGCGACAGCGGACTGCATGCATTGCTCCGTGACGGAATCCTGCCGGAACTGATTGAGCACCGCAAGCAGGCGCATGCGTTGCGTATCTGGTGCGCCGCTTGCGCCACTGGCGAAGAAGCCTATTCTCTGGCCATCCTGCTGGATGAACTGTTAGCTGACCAGTTGCAATGGAATATATTCATCCTGGGTTCGGACATCAATCGTCATGCCATCGAGAAGGCGCGTCGCGGGATTTATACCGAATGGTCTTTTCGTGGCATGAGCTGCGAGCGGCGGCAGCGCTATTTTCAGCGTCATAAAAATACATGGGTGCTTGACGAGAGTATTCGCAGCAGGGTGACGTTTCAGACGGGTGATCTGGTGGCCGATGTGTTCCCGGATCATGGTGCCCAGCTATATGACATGGACCTGATCTTGTGTCGTAATGCCTTCATATACATGGATCACGATATGGTTTCTCATATCGTGGATAAGTTCACCGAGACACTGACGGATGGAGGCATTCTGATTGCCGGCCACGGCGAACTGTATGCTCACCATTTGGGGGGACTGCACGCCAGGGTGTTCCCCGAGGCCATCGTTTATCAGAGAGTTGCATCCCCCATTTTTGCGCAATCAACGGCTGCGCTTGTCAAAACAGATGTTCCGGTAAAATTGCCAGTGGTATTCCTCGCTGAGCGAAAAGCCCTGGCAGCAGCCCCTGTTTTACCGCAGCAACAGGTGGCAGTGGAGGCAGGCCAGGTTTCGGAAATACTGCTGGTCTGGAAGCTCGCGAATCAGGGACAGCGGGAGATGGCCGCAAAGGCTTGCAGCGAGATGATAGCCAGAAATCCACTGGGCGCGGAGCCATATTACCTGATGGCATTGCTGGCACAGGAACGCGGGGATTTTGCCCAAGCCCGTGATTTGCTGAAAAAAGTGATTTATCTCGACCATTCTTTCATCGCCGCCTATCTTGATCTTGGCGATCTGTATGCACGGGAAGGCGATAGTGCCAGAGCCGTAAAAATGCGCACAACGGCGCGTGATCTTCTGAAAAGGCTGCCTGCTGATCAGCAGGTCAAACTTTATGGTGCTGCCACCGTGGATAAGGTATTAGAATACGTGGAGCATTTGCTGAGCACCTCAACACAATGAGTTGCTTTCAAGGCGAGTAACCCGGACGGCCAGCAAGCAGTTTTAACAGAACGGCATCGGAGAATGTGCACATGGACTCCCTAACTGCATTAGCGCCCCTCAATGTGACAGCGTACCGGTTCATGTTTGCGCTGGTGGATGAGGCACGTAATCTGGCGAGGAACAGGGGCGGAACCGCATATCCATCGATCGTTCCCGCTGTCAGAACGTCATGGGAGTTCATTCGATGATTCCTTATTTGCTGTTTAGCCTGGATGGCGCGCGCTATGGGGTGGAGGCCAAATTGGTGCTGGAAATTACCTGGCTGCCGGAACTGACTCCTGCCGGTGAAGCGCCTCCCTATATTGCCGGCGTAGTTAACCTGCGCGGCAAGATCGAACCCGTAATGAATCTCGGCCTGCGTTTAGGCCATCCTTCCAGGTGTTACCAGTTGAGCGACAGCATCGTGATGCTGCAGGCGGATGGCGTGACGATGGGCATCATCGTCAGTGACGTCAGCGATGTCGTCGGAATTCCTGCATCGCAGATCGAACCACCACTGAACTACGACGGTGACACACCCGCAGCTGTGCATTTTTTGGCGGGAAATGCCAAGGTGGGCGAAGAGATTATCACGCTACTGGATGTGTCTCGCCTGATTCATGCACCGCTGCCACACGCATCCGGCGTTGCAGACTACCCCCAGATTGATGGCTGTGCGGATGCCACAAATGAAGAACGCACGGTATTCCGCATTCGCGCCCATAACTTGATGCAGGTGGTGAAAAACCAGGAAACCATTGAAAGGATCCCGCTGTCCATCATCGAACTGGGCGAAGAACGTTTCGGCGTTGGGCTTGAGGTGGTGCGTGAGTTTGCTCATCTGCGCCGCGTAACCGTCATCCCCTGCTGCCCGCCACACATTGCCGGCAACATGAATCTGCGTGGCGACGTCCTGACCCTCGTGGACATCAGAGGGCTGTTGAATATCCCCGCGGGAAGTACTGCTGCTGAAGTCATCGTGATCGAGTCAGGCGAGCTGTCCATCGGCGTGCCGGTGGACAAGGTACTCGAAGTGATTTACCTGCAACCTGCCGACATTACTCATCTGAGCGCGGCGGCGCATGAAGAGAGAAACGAATATTGCAAGGGTGTGGCGCGCTACGGCGAAGGCATGGTCAGCATACTGGATGTGCAGAAAATCCTGGCTCAAGGTGGGCTTGAGGTTGAGGAAGAAGCATGAATTGATTGTGGACTTCGGATTGCGGAATAGACAGTACCCACTCCGGGTTTTGCGGTTTAAATTCAGTAATCAGCAATCAGAAATCCGAAATTTTTAATGGGGGGTATAAAAATGTTCAAGAATATGAAGCTGCGTTACCGCATCTTGCTGGGTTATGCCGTGCCATTTTCCATAACCATGATAGCGGCAGTCCTTATTCTTATCAATGTCAGCAAACTGGCTGACAGTTCCGGGTTGACCCAAAAAACTTACAAAGTCATGAACTTGGCAAAAGATGCCGAGCTTGGCGTCAGCAACGCCATGCGCGCCACCCGAGGTTACCTCCTCGCCAGGGACGAGAGGGCGCTTAAAGTTTTTGCGGATGAAAAAAAGAATTTTACTGAAGTAATAAATGCATTGAAACTATTGGTGGCAGATTCCGAGCAAAAAGCAATACTCGATAAGGTGGAAAAATTGCATGATGTCATCTCAGACATTGAGCAAAAGTCGGTTGTACTCATGAACGAAGGAAAAGCACCGGCGGCAGCGGCAATGGTATTGTCAGGCAATCCCGCATTTGATGAAATCAAAGCTGCTATTGATAAATTCGTGGATCGAGAAAATATTTTATTGGAAGAGCGAGAAAAACATCGAATAGCCACGATAAATCAAGTTGTTATGATCATCGCAGTCGGCATCATCCTGGTGACGTTCGCCACCATTTTGTTTGGGCTGTGGGTTTCCGGACGCATCAGCGACTCCATCAAAGAACAAATCAGTGCGCTTAGCGCATCCTCGACCGAGATTGCGGCCACCATGACCGAGCACGAGCGTACGGTGGGCGAGCAATCTGCGGCAGTTACCGAAGTTTCTGCCACCGCAGAAGAGCTGGGCGTCTCTTCCCAGACCTCCGCCCAGCAGTCGGAGAATACGGCGGCATTGGCCAACCAGTCACTTGAGCTAACCGAGGAAGGCATCAATCTGGCTAATCGTACTTACAACAGCATCACCGAGATGAAAGGCCGCGTCGGGGCCGTTGCCGAGCAAATTCTGCGACTTTCCGAACGGGCAGAGCAGATCGGCTCCATCGCAAAGGTGGTAGGCGAACTCGCTTCTGAGACCAATATGCTGGCGTTGAACGCCGCAGTGGAGGCAGCGCGTGCCGGCGAACATGGCAAAGGTTTTGCCGTGGTGGCATCCGAGATACGCAAGCTTGCCGATCAGAGCAAGAAATCGGCCGAGCGCACCAATGCGCTGGTAGCAGAAGTGCAGAAGGCGACCAATTCTGCCGTGATGGCGACCGAAGAGGGTACAAAAACCGCCGAGGAGGTGGCGGCTATTGCCAAACAGTCCGGTGAATCCTTTGTATCGCTCGCCAGGGTGGCCAATAAAGTCTATGAGGGTGCGCAGCAGGTAATGCTGAACAGCAAGCAGCAATCCAGTGCGCTGACCCAGGTGTCGGTAGCGATGAAAAATCTGAGCAATGGCTCGAAGGAAATCGCCTCAGGCACAGTACAGGTAAAAATTGGTGTGGTGAAGCTGAACGAAGTGGCTCAATCGCTCAAGGCGTTGGTCTGAGGATTGCGGATTGCGGATTGCGGAATGAGACCGCAAGGGTCTTCCCACGAAACAACGGAGCTGAGACCGCAGGGGTCTTCCCACAAAACATAGTCGCGCTATGCGCTCTTTGTTTTTGAATGAAAGCTCCTGTTTCTGATCAATGACTGCAAGTGATTTATCGCTTAGCAGGAATTGAGTGGTTATATCAGTGACGGAATGTGGAGTTAAGGAGTGCAGAATGCGTAATGCTGAGGAGACTGAATGCAGAATTGAGAATTTGGGGTGCGAAATGATTCCGAAATCCACAATCAGCATTCTGAAATCGACATGATTGAAGACAAGGAGCTGCGCGGTCTGTTCAGAATTGAGAGCGCTGAGCGTTTGCAGCGCCTCGATGACGGGTTGTTGCAACTGGAGAAAACGCCGGCCGACCAATCATTGCTGGAAGACCTGTTCCGGGAAGCGCACAGCCTGAAGGGCGCGTCGCGCATGTTGGGACTGGCAGAAATTCAAACCCTGGCGCACCAGCTTGAAGATGCGCTGGGGGCGGCCAGAAAGGGTGAAGCGGTAATTCGATCGGATGCCGTGGCGGAAATGTACCAGACGTTGGAGACGATACGCAGGTTGGTGAAAGTAGCGGTCGAAGAACCTTCAGTTGCGGATTCCGTAGTGTGGAGTGCGGAATTAAATACAAAATCGGTTCAGCCCTCCAATACTTTGCAAGCCGAAAACCCCATTGCGAAATCAGAAATTCGAACTCCGCAATTAAATGCTCCCCAGTCAAATATTCCGCCATCGTCAGTTTTTCGTATCGAGACGATACGCGTCGAGCCGAAAAAATTGGATGCGCTGCTGACACAGACGGGCGAACTGACGGTAACGAAGATCCGCATTGCGCGCCGCCTGGTTGAAATTGACGAACTGCTTGATTATTGCGATGAATGGGAAAGAGCAGTGCACACAGGACAGGCCAATGTGATTGAGCAGGGGCTGGCGTCATTGCAAGGCAGGTTGAACCATTTGCGCGGCGATTCTTATGAAGACAGTACCCGGCTGAGTTTCGTTGCCGAACAGATCGAAAGCGGTGTACGTACCTTACGTCTGCTGCCGATGTCCACTTTATTTGGGCTGTTTCCGCGCATGGTACATGATCTGGCCCGAGATCAGCACAAGGAGGTCGAGCTGGTCATCGAGGGCGAAGACGCTGTGGCGGATAAGCATGTCCTGGAGGAAATGAAAGATCCTCTGATGCATATGTTGCGCAATTCCATTGACCATGGCATCGAAGCGCCTGAACAGCGCGAGCAGGCAGGAAAGTCGCGTACCGGTACAGTTCGCATCAAGGCCAGTCAGAATCCTGCCTCAATCATCATTGAGGTCAGCGATGATGGCCGAGGTCTCGATCTCGAGGAGATAAAACGCACTGCACTGAAGCGCGGCATGCACACTGAGCAAGAACTGCTCGGTATGAGTGCGGTACAGATACAGTCATTGATTTTGCTGCCGGGTTTTTCTACCAGTACCCTGATCACCGATGTTTCCGGTCGCGGCGTCGGTCTTGATGTCGTACGCAACAATATTGAACATCTCAAAGGGACGCTTCAGATTGACACCGTTCCCGGTTGTGGCTTGACCCTGCTGGCGCAGTTGCCGATATCGCTGGCGACTGTGCGGGTGTTGATTGTCGCGACCAGCGACTGCCGCTACGCGCTGCCGGTTGAGCATGTGCAATTCTCCCGCAAGGTACCGTTGCATGAGATGTACACCATGGAAGGTCGACTGACAGTATTGATCGACGGACAGGCTGTTTATATGGGCAGGCTCGATGCACTGCTTGGGCTTGAGGTTTTCCCCAGAGTGCGGAATTCGCAAGCCATAGTGGCTTGCGTGATCCTGCGTGTAGGCGAAGAGCGATTCGGCTTGATAGTGGATGAAGTTGTCGATGAGCTGGAGGTTGTGTTGAAGCCGCAGAGCAAGCTGCTCAAACGGGTGCGTAATGTGTCCGGTGCGACCATCCTGGAAACCGGAGAGGTATGTATGGTGCTGAACCCATCCGATCTGCTGAAAACACTGCGCAAGGAATTTGTTGCGTCGGCTCCTGTGGCCGCAACAGACTCGCTACCTGCGAAAAAAGTTCTTTTATTGGCCGAGGACAGCATCACCACGCGCACCCAGGAAAAACGCATCCTGGAAGGTGCAGGCTACGAAGTGGTTACCGCAGTAGATGGTGTGGATGCCTACAACCAACTCAGTACCCGTTCATTCGACGCGGTGGTATCCGACATCATGATGCCGAACATGACAGGTCTGGGGCTTACCGAAAAAATTCGTGCCAACAAGAAGTACGCCGAATTACCGATCATCCTGGTGACCTCGCTGGCATCGGAGGAAGATCAGCGACGCGGCCTGGAGGCCGGTGCAAACGCTTATATCTCCAAGCCATCGTTCGACCAGCAGGTGCTGCTCGATTGTCTGGCGCGACTCATTTGAGTGCGGAATACGCAATAAATCGATTGAGGAACGGGGAGTGCAAAATGTTGAATGAAAATAACTCGAATGCTGAACTCGGGATGTTGATCGCCATCAGCGTATCATCAATCAAAACGGCCAGATAAAAATGAACTCACAAGCCCTGTTTAATAATCCGGAATCGGCTAATTTTGAATTCAGAACCCCAATCCGAACTTTGCACTCCGCAATCAAAGTGCTGCTGGTGGACGATTCGATACTGACGCTGGCTATTCTTAAACGGATGCTTGCTGACATTCCGGAAATTCAGGTGGTGGGCACCGCCGTAAATGGCCGGGAGGCGCTGAATCTTATTCCATCCTTACAGCCTGATGTTATTTGCACCGACCTGCACATGCCGGTGATGGGTGGCCTGGAATTCATCCGTGCGGTGATGGAAAAGTTTCCGCGCCCCGTCCTGGTGCTGAGCATATCGGTGCAGCAAGGACAGGTCGCCAATATTTTCCAGTTGCTGGAGGCCGGAGCTATCGATGTCATGGCCAAGCCGCTTGGCGGGGTAGGAATGGATACCGGGCTGGATGCGCGGGAATTAATCGCCAAAATCAAAATTCTTGCCGGGGTGGTGGTTATCCGCAAACACCATAAAGCACATGATGCACTTGCGCCTCCATCCGTGAATGATTTTTCACAGATCAAGGCTGCGCCACTGCGCATTATAGGTATCGGCGCATCGACCGGCGGGCCGCAGGCATTTCAGGAAATCCTGACACACTTGCCGGGCGATCTCCCGGTGCCGGTGATTTGCGTCCAGCACATTAGCGAGGAGTTCATGCAGGGTATGGTCGATTGGTTGGCGCCCCAATGTCAGTTGAAAATAATGACAGCCGTGACTGGCATTGAGCCGCAGCCGGGCACTGTTTATTTCCCTCGTGGCGGCTCACATCTGATCGTTGACAGTCAGGGCCGGCTGGAATGCACTAACGCGCCAATTTACAACGGCCATCGACCCTCCATCAGTGTTACCTTTAACTCATTGGCGCAACATTATGCTGGTGAAACCGCTGGCGTCCTGCTAACCGGCATGGGGCGCGACGGGGTGGAAGGCATATTGAGCATAGCGAGGGCCGGAGGCGTGACTATTGCCCAGGATGAGGAAAGCAGCATTGTCTTCGGCATGCCCAAGGAAGCCGTGGAGCAGGGGGCGGTGCAGCACATATTGCCGCTGGATCAAATCGCACCAATGTTGCGTGTTGTGGCGGGACGAATGAGAAGTAAATCGATTACGGTATGAGTTTATGTTCACGACTTCACATTCGCCCGGTTCTGCATTCATAACCAGGAAGAATAAAATGACAGATAAAACCGAATCAACCGGCATGCAGCTGCAAATTCTGGTGGTCGAAGACAGCCCGGTGGAGGCTGAGTTGTTGCGCAGAATCCTTTTTAGGGCCGGCTACCGGGTGGTACAGGCAAAGAACGGTGAGGAGGGATTGGCTTTCGCTCGCGCAAATCGGCCAGCGTTGGTGATGAGCGATATTCAGATGCCACTGATGAATGGTTACGAGTTGTGCCGCGAAATCAAACGTGACGAAACGCTGTGGAACGTCCCGGTGATTCTGGTCTCATCGTTATCCGAGCCCGAGGATATCCTCGAAGCCCTCAACATCGGCGCAGATAGCTATATCACCAAACCGTACGTTGAAAGAGTTTTGCTGGAACGCGTCCGCTCACTGCTTGCCACTCCGATCAGGCAGAAGCAGGTGGAGGAGCCGCTGGAAGTGGAATATGACGGAAAGCGACACACCATCACCGCAGGTAGCCAACAGATGTTGAATTTGCTGCTATCGGTGTATGAGAACAGCCTGACCCAGAATCGCGAACTGTTGCACATCCAGAACCAACTAAATCTGCTAAACGAGAGCCTGGATCTGAAAGTGCGCGAGCGCACTGCCGAATTGCGTCAGGTGTTGGAGGAAACCGTTACCGCTATCGCGCTTACGCTGGAAAAACGTGATCCTTACACCGCAGGCCACCAACACCGGGTAGCTGAATTGGCGGTTGCCATTGGCCGGAAAATGAACCTTTCAAAAGACGTGCTCGATGGCATTTATTTCAGCGGTCTGATTCACGATATCGGAAAAATCTACGTACCCTCAGAATTTCTGACCAAGCCCGGGCATCTGTTGGAAATGGAATACAACCTGATCAAAATTCATACCGAGTTCGGTTATGAAATCATGAAAGGAATTCATTTCCCCTGGCCCGTCGCCGATGCGGTGCATCAGCACCATGAACGCATCAACGGATCGGGCTATCCTCAGGGTCTCAAGGGCGAGGAAATAATCATCGAAGCACGCATTTTATGTGTTGCGGACGTCGTGGAAGCAATGGGGGCCAATCGTCCCTACCGCACGGGGCTGGGTCTCGAAAGTGCGCTGGCCGAAATCGAGAAAAATAGCGGCCTACTATATGACCCTGTCGTGGTGGACGCTTGTTTGAGCCTTTTCAGGAATAAAGAGTTCGCTTTCGAAATGCCCATCTTTGATCATGCTAAATCAGCTTCTGCCTGATGAATTAAAGCAGCTGATCGCGCAGCGAATTGGTCTGTGTATTCCTGACGATGCGGTAGTCTGCTTGTTCAGGGTTGTGGCAGATCAATCTGTCGCTTCCAGCGTTTCAACAGCAGTGCGTTGCCTACCACCGACACCGAACTCATCGCCATCGCAGCACCTGCGATCACCGGGTTGAGCATGCCCAGCGCGGCAAGAGGTATGCCCAGCACGTTGTAGCCAAAGGCGAAGAACAGGTTCTGGCGAATTTTCGCTAACGTGGCGCGTGACAGTGAAATCGCATCCACCACGCTCATCAGATCGCTCTGCATCAGCGTGATGTCGGCCGCTTCGATGGCGATGTCGCTGCCGCTCTTCATCGCGAAGCTGACATCAGCCGCCGCCAGCGCCGGCGCATCGTTGATGCCGTCGCCTGCCATGCCGACCAGTTGCCCTTCACCTTTGAACGATTCAACCAGCGACGCTTTATCCTCTGGCCGCACTTCGGCACGAAATTCTGCGATACCGGCCTGCTGTGCTATCGCCTGTGCGGTTGCCTGATTGTCGCCGCTGATCATCACGACAAGGATGCCCATCTCAGTCAGTTTTGCCACCGCATCCCGACTGCTGGCGCGCAGCTGATCGGCTACCGCGATGTAGCCCAGCAGCGTGGTTTCGCGGGCGATCACAAGCACGGTCTTGCCTTGCTGCTGCAACTGGATGATGCGTTGTTCATCGAGTGCTGCACCCTGTTGCCCGGCGAAGGACGGGGAGCCGAGCAAATATTGTTGTCCGGCTATCTCGGCGCGCAGACCAAGACCCGGTAATTCGCTGAGGTTTACGATCTGAGTCAGCTCAACTTGCTGCATTTTTGCATGGTCTGTCAGGGCGCGCGACAGCGGATGAGTGGAGCCTTGTGCCAGACTTGCCGCTATTTGCAGCAGCTCAGTGTCGGCGATACCTGCTCCGGCCAGTACATCGGTGACGACGGGCCGGCCTTCCGTCAGCGTGCCGGTCTTGTCCACCAGCAATACGGTGAGTTTATGCGCGCGCTCAAGAGCGGCGGCATCCTTGACCAGTATGCCCGCCTGCGCGGCGCGTCCGGTTGCGACAACCAGCGCGGTCGGTGTAGCCAGTCCCAGTGCGCAGGGGCAGGAAATGACCAGCACCGCCACGGCATTGATCAGCGCTGTGGAAAAACCGCTGCCCATCATCCACCACACGGAGAATGTCAGCAGCGCGATGCCTACCACCAGCGGCACGAACACGGCGGAGATGCGGTCGGCCAGTTTTTGTATCGCGGCTTTTGAACCTTGTGCCTGTTCGACCAGACGGATAATGGCGGCAAGCTGGGTATGTGAACCTACCGCCCGTGCGCGGCATTTCAAAAGGCCTTGCCCATTCAACGTGGCGGCGTAAACCTTGTCGTCCGGCTGTTTGCTTTTCGGCAGGCTTTCACCGGTGAGCATGGATTCATCTGCGCTTGAGTTTCCCGTCATCACAATGCCGTCCACCGGCATGCTCTCACCTGGCCTCACCAGAAAGACGTCCTCGACGCGCATCTGTTCGACGGCCAACTCCTGCATGACGCCGTCGCGTTCGACATGAGCAATCTTGGGTTGCAGATTGATCAGCGCTTCCAGGGCGCTTGAGGTCTTGCTCTTGGCGCGCGCTTCCAGCAGTTTGCCGAGCAGCACCAGCGTGATCAGCGTGGCACTCGCTTCAAAATAGACCGGCTGATCAAGATTCAGCAGCCATACCGCGCAACTCAATAAATAGGCGGCAGTGGTGCCCAGGGCGACCAGCACGTCCATGTTTGCACCGCCGCCCCGCAGTGAGCTTAAGGCACCGACATAAAAACGCGCACCGATCCAGAATTGCACCGGTGTGGCGAGCAGGAATTGCAGCCAGGTTGGCAGCATGAAATGCACGCCTGCAAACATCAGCAGCATTTCAACAGCTAGCGGCGCAGTGAGCACTGCCGCGATGCTGAATTGTCGCTGCTGGGACTGCAAGGCGGCGGCACGCGCCTGTTTTTCGGCGGCAAAGTCGCGCAGCGCATGCGCGTTGAATCCCGTGCCTTGAATGACCTTGATCAGCTCGGCGATCGTGATCTGGTCCGGGTTGTAGGCGATGTGCGCTTTTTCGGTGGCGATGCTCACCGAGGCTGCAACATCGGGGAGTTGATTCAATACTTTTTCCAGACGCGCAGAGCAGGACGCGCAGTGCATGCCGGTGACTTGCAGATCGGTGTGAACGAGATTTTTCATGGCGCGATTATAGGCGCATCCGGTCAATGAAAAACGCCCGACAGACCGTATAACCTGTCGGGCGTAGCGGGTATTTGATCGAGTGCTTATTTCTTCATCGGGCAACTGTTGATGCCGAATATCGAATAGGCCGGGCAAATGCCGATAATGCCGGTCAGCAATGGCACCACGCCGATATAGCCCCATACGCCGATGGTGCCGGTGGCCGCCAGTGCGATCAATGCCAGTCCTGCAATGACGCGCAGTGCGCGATCAATCGTTCCTTCGTTGGTTTTCATGTTGCAATCCTTTGAACAGGTTAGGGGAGTGCGCAGAATAGAACAATTGTCTGCTGCCGTCTGTGATAAACCTCACATAAGGAAAAGATGTAGTGACACCCGCAAGGAGGCGTCCTGTCAGTAGGGATGACTGCGGTTTTTGAAATGAATCAAAGTGTGGCGAATTTTTTGAGTGCGGCCAAGTCGGTCACGGTGATCTGTTCGCGACCCAATTTGACCCATCCCTGTTCGGCAAAACCCTTGAGCAGGCGGCTGACCATCTCGCGCGCGCTGCCGAGTTCATCGGCGATTGCCTGATGTGTGGCATGGATCGGGTTGGATTTGGCTGTCAAAAGAAGTGCCAGGCGCTGATCGAGTTTTTGAAATGCCACCGCAGTGACCAGTTCCATCATGTCGGTGAGCCGCCCGGTAAAAAGCTGGAACACGTAACGGCGGAATGCGTCGCATTTTCCGAGCAAACTGTGGAAAACGGTGGCGGGCAGCATGACCATTTCAAGCGGTTCTTCGACAATGCCGCGCGCCTGATAGCGGGTGTCGCCCAGCAGACAGCTGCTGGTGAGTATGCAGCTCTCGCCCGGCATGACCCGGTACAGTTGCAACTCACGCCCGTTGGCGGATGACTTGATGACGCGCAGGCTGCCGGATAACAGCAGCGGAAACCCCTGGCAGGGCTGGTTTTCGTCGAACATCACCGTTCCCGCCGGAAATTGCATAAGCCTTGCGGTTACAAGCGTAAGCTCGGCGGCCGACAACTCCCGCAGCATCGGATAAAGCTGCAGGACGCGGGAGCGGGTGTCGCTATCAATCATAACAATCCAGCTCCATTTCGAAGGTCAAACAAGGCGGCGATGAGCGAACGACGCAGACAGTGCTAATGCACGGCAAGGAGCGAGTGAGGAAGCCAACGCAGTTTCACCGATGAATAGAGTTGGATTATTCCGGGCGCATTTGCGGGAACAGGATCACATCGCGAATGCTATTGCTGTCCGTCAGCATCATGATCAGACGGTCGATGCCGATGCCTTCTCCTGCGGTCGGTGGCAGGCCGTATTCCAGCGCGCGGATATAGTCATTATCCTTGAACATCGCCTCTTCATCGCCTGCCTCTTTCGCGACAACTTGCGCGTCGAAGCGGGCTTCCTGATCTTCAGCGTCGTTCAGCTCCGAGAAGCCATTGGCAAGCTCTCGTCCCAGCACAAACAGCTCGAAGCGTTCGGTGATCAACGGGTTGGCATCGCTGCTGCGCGCCAGGGGCGAGACTTCCACCGGATAGTCGATGATGAAGGTCGGTTCGAACAGCAGCGTTTCGGATAATTCCTCAAACAGTGACAATTGCAGGCCGCCGAGTGTGTCTTCCGGTCTGTGTTTTGCCTTCAAGTCTTGCAGTTCGGCCAGCACGAAGTCGCGGTCAGACAGCTGTTCGGTGGTGAATTGCGGATGATATTTCTGGATCGCCTGCACCATGGTCAGACGGTGGAACGGCAGACCTAAATCAAGTTCCTTGCCCTGATAGCTGATCAGCGTCGTGCCCAGTACTTTTTGCGCGACCTCGCGCAACAGCTTTTCGGTGAAACCCATCAGGTAATTGTAATCGCGATAGGCTTCGTAAAATTCCAGCATCGTGAATTCCGGATTGTGACGGGTGGATAACCCCTCATTGCGGAAGTTACGGTTGATTTCAAATACTTTTTCAAAGCCGCCGACCACCAGACGCTTCAGGTACAACTCGGGCGCGATGCGCAGGAACATCTGCATATCCAGCGCGTTGTGATGGGTCTCGAAGGGTTTGGCCGATGCGCCGCCGGGAATCGAGTGCATCATCGGTGTTTCCACTTCCAGATAGCCTTCATTGATGAAGAATTCGCGTATCGCCTGGATGATTTTGGTGCGCGTGACGAACACGCGGCGCGCATCCTCATTGGTGATCAGATCCAGATAACGCTGGCGGTATTTCTGTTCCTGATCGGCCAGACCGTGGAACTTTTCCGGCAGCGGACGCAGCGACTTGGTCAGCAGGCGCACTTGCGTTACGCGCACCGACAGCTCACCCGTCTTGGTCCTGAACAGCACGCCGATGGCACCCAGAATGTCGCCCAGATCGTAATGCTTGAACGCGCCATGCGCCTCCTCGCCGATATCACTGTTGCTGATGAACAGCTGGATACGTCCGCTCATGTCCTGCAAGGTGGCAAAACTGGCTTTGCCCATCACGCGTTTCAACATCATGCGCCCGCCCACCGCGACCTTTACCTGCTGAACTTCCAGTTCTTCAGTCGTCAGTTGACCGAAGTTGGCGTGCAAATCTCCGGCCAAATGGGTGCGATCGAAGTCGTTCGGAAATGCGATTCCCGCTTTGCGGATGGCGGCCAGCTTGTTGCGGCGCTCGGTGATAATCTGGTTTTCGTCTTGCGGGTGCACGGCCATTTCGGACTGAGGGAGGATGGATTCTGTTGTCATAAGGCTTGATGAGTTGAATTTTTGTGGCGAAAGATACGCGATTGTGTCACGAATGCCCCCCAGTTTCCAGTTTCCAGTTCACCGTTTCCAGAAAACCGTAAACCTAAAACGATGAACTGAGTAGTTCGGCGCAACGCAGGCCGCTTTGTATCGCGCCTTCCAGCGTGGCGGGGTAATCGCCTTTTGTGTAATCGCCGGCCAGCAGCAAAGAGGGAAGCGGTGTCTGCTGGTCGGGGCGCCGCAAGTCGGGCGTGCACGCGAACGTGGCGCGCTTTTCCGCGATGACTTTATGCCATAAAGGTGTGTCGTTGATGCCGAATTCTGCATGCAGCTCGGCGATCACCTTCAGCGCCAGTTCATTTTGTGACCAATCCTGATGCAAGCCTTCAGCGCTGATGACGCAGGCGATCAGGCCGTATTGACCCGCGATCTGCCCCTTGTCGAACAGCCATTGGCTGATGCGCTGATGCAGACCCAGCATCGGGTGCGGCAGCCTGACCTGTGACGGGTATTGCAGGTACACGGTGTAGATCGGCTGATGCTGCAAGGCATCGATCTGCGCGACGACATCGGCGAGTGCCGGGATAGGGCGTAACAGTTTTGCAGCCGTTGTCGGCGGTATCGCGCAGATGACGTGGCTGTATGTCATGGCGATCCTCTGGCCTGACTCGGGACAGCCTTGATCCGTGGTGATTTCGATCCCTTGTTCAACCGGGCGCAAGGATGCCGCGCCGCATGAGGTGAGAACCGTGCCGCCACGTTGCTCGATATAGTGTGCTGCGCGTTGCGGGAAAAGGGCTGTGAAGTCGATGCGCGGGATCAGCATGTCGCTGTCCGCACGTTCTTGATTGAGCGCATCGCGCAGCACATTGAGCAGTACCTGGGCGGAAGCGATAGCAACGGGCGTGTTCAGCGCGGCGATACACAGCGGCTCCCAGAGTTTTTGCACCAGCGCAGGGCTTTGTCCGTGACGGGCGAGCAGCTCGGTGGCCGTCATGTCGCAGCCCTCTCCTCCAACCGGCTTCGTCCCCCTCGTTACGCTCTCCCCGCTTGTGGGGGAGGGGAGTTTGAAGTTCATCCGGCGCAATGTGAGCATGAAGCTCGCTGCGCTCAGGCGCTCAGCCCATGTCAGCCCCTGAGCGCGGAGCAGCGCGACTAACAGATGCAGCGGAGCGGGCAGGCGCGGCGCGCGCAATGCAAAATGGCCATGCAGATCGAGTTGCAGAGGCTGCCGCAAAAAATCCTGTTCGAGATTGCCGCCGACCTGTTCGATCATGCGCAGGGTCTGGTGATAACAGCCCAGCAGCAGATGCTGACCGTTGTCCAGTTGCGTGTTTTGATGCGCGACGCCGCGCGCCCGTCCCCCCAGGTGTCTTGCGCTCTCAAACACCGTGACAGGAATGCCTTTTTCGGCAAGCGCGACGGCTGCCGCCATACCCGCATACCCGCCGCCGATGATGGCAGTGTTAATCAATTATTTTTTCCAGCAGAAAAAAATAACCATTGTTCCCTCGCCCGCTTGGGGGAGAGGGTTAGGGAGAGGGCTGTGACGCTCATCAGTTTTTAATCCAGGTGGTCCAGGCCAGCCAGAGTTTGCGCAACGGGGTGAGCGAGACGCGCTCTTTGAGTACATGGCAGCCGGAGGCGACCACTTCATCCAGTGTTGCGCGGTAGATCGCTGCCATGATCAGCCCGGTGCGCTGGTTTTTACGGTCGATGGCGGGCAACTGTGCCAGCGCCTGACCGTAGAAGCGCTGCGCGCGTTCAATCTGAAACGCCATCAGCTTCTGGAAATTCTCACTCTCAACACCGTTCAAAATATCCGCTGCCGTCACGTTGTATTGTTGCATCTCATCCATCGGCAGATAGATGCGGTTGCGCCGCGCATCTTCACCGACATCGCGGATGATGTTGGTGAGCTGAAAGGCCAGCCCCAGATCATGCGCATATTTGAGCGTCTGACGATCCTGATAGCCGAAAATTTCCACCGACAGCAGGCCAACCACTGAGGCGACGCGGTAGCAATACAGTTGCAGCGACTTGAAATCCTGATAGCGCGGCTGATTCAGATCCATCTCCATGCCGTCGATGATTTCCAGCAGAAGTTCCTGTGCCATGTTGAACTGCACAACGACGGGAACAAGTGCGAGGGCCACAGGGTGTTGTGGTTTCCCGCCGTAAATTTCCGCGACCTGGCCGCGCCACCATTGCAGCGTGGTGCGTGCCACTTGTTCATCCGAGCATTCGTCCACAACATCGTCCACTTCGCGGCAGAAGGCATACAGCGCGGTGATCGCACGGCGTTTTGCCGATGGCAGGAACATGAAGCTGTAATAAAAGCTGGAGCCGCTGGCGGCGGCTTTATCTTGGCAGTATTGGTCTGGAGTCATAATTTAATAGGAGTAGGGCGCACTTTTAATCAGCATGATAACCCAGTCGAACGGGCGCAACACCGGGCGGCGGCGGAACACGTCGTAATCGGCGGCTTCGATCTTGTCGAGTATGCGCAGGCCGCCGGCGATAATCATGCGCATTTCAAGGCCGATGCGCCCCGGCAGTACGCTGCCCAGCGGCGCGCCTTGCAGCATCAGTGCGCGTGTGCGATCCACCTGAAATTTCATCAGTTGTTGAAAGTTTTTATCGCAAATACCTTGTGCGATCTGCGCCTCAGACACGCCATATTGCTTCATTTCATCCAGCGGCAGGTAGATGCGCTGTATCGCATAATCCTTTGCAACATCCTGCCAGAAATTGATCAGTTGCAAGCTGGTGCAAATCGCATCCGAATAGGCCAGATTGACCGGCGTAGCCTCTTGATACAGGTGCAGCAGCAGGCAGCCGACCGGATTAGCGGAACGACGACAGTAATAGAGCAATTCGGTGTAATTGTCGTAGCGCTTCGTCACCACGTCCTGCGAAAATGCATCGAGCAGATCGTAATGCGGCGGCAAGGGCAGGTCGTGCTGTCTGATTGTTGACGCCAGGTTCTGAAACAGCGGCGTGAGCGGTGTTTCATTTTTACCAATGCGACCCAGCTCATCCCGGAATGCAGCCAGTTGTTGAAGGCGTTGCTCGTCGGACAGATCGCCTTCGTCGGCGATGTCATCCGCAGCACGGGCGAAATGGTAAATCGCCGCCACCGGACGCCGGAGCCGTTTGGGCATCAGGATTGAGGCGACCGGGAAGTTCTCGTAATGGTTGACCGTCATATCGCCACGTTAAAGCAGATCGTTGCGATGCAGCATGAACACGAACTGATCACCCGCCGTCACGTCCAGCCAGGTGAACGGCAACTTAGGGTACGCGGCCTCCAGAATATCGCGGTTGTGGCCGATTTCTACGATCAGAATGCCGTTGTCGGTCAGATGTTCTGCTGCGTGTTTGAGTATCACGCGCGTGGCATCCAGCCCGTCATGGCCGCTGCCCAAAGACAGTTTTGGTTCATGCAGATATTCCTGAGGCAGGGAGGCTACCGACTCCGCATCGACATAGGGCGGGTTGCTGATGATCAGATCGTATTTACGGCCTGCCAGTTTGGTAAACAAGTCCGATTCGATCAGGGTTATCCGTTCCGCTAATTCATAATCGGCAACGTTGCGTGCGGCTACGCTCAGCGCGCCGGGGGATAAGTCAACCGCATCCACACGGGCATTTGGAAATGCATCAGAGGCCAAAATGGCCAGACAGCCGCTGCCGGTGCACATGTCCAGCACGCTGGCGATCGCTTCAGGATCTGCGATCCAGGGCGACAGCTGTGATCGCAGCAACTCGGCGATGAAAGAGCGCGGCACGATGACGCGTTCATCCACATAAAAGCTGTATTCGCCCAAAAAAGCTTCATGGGTCAGATAGGCGGCCGGGATGCGCTGCTCGACGCGCCGTTGAATGACGCTCAGCACTTCGGCGCGCTCAGCCGGTGTGAGATGGGCCTCGAGAAAGGGGGCGAGCGTGTCAATCGGCAGGTGCAGCGTGTGCAGGATCAGATAGACAGCCTCGTCATAGGCATCATTGCTGCCGTGCCCGAAGAATAACTTGGCCTGATAGAAGCGGCTGACTGCAAAACGCAGATAGTCGCGTACGGTATGCAGATTTTGTGATGCTGCGGAAAAATAATTGGTCATTTGCATAGCAGATTTTCCAGTGTGCGCTGATAGGTGAGTTTGAGCGGCTCGATGTCGGCGACGGCGACGCATTCGTTAAGCTTGTGTATCGTGGCATTCAATGGCCCGAATTCGATGACCTGAGGGCAAATGTCCGCAATGAACCGTCCGTCTGAGGTGCCGCCGGAAGTCGAGAGTTCCGGGGTGATGCCGTAACTTTGTTCAATCGCGTGGCTGATGGCCTCAACCAGGCTGCCCTTGGGCGTCAAATAGGGTTTGCCGGACAATTCCCACTGCAAGTCATATTTGACGTTGTGTTTGTCGAGAATCGCATGCACGCGGTCTTTCAGTTCCTGCTCGGTGCTGGCGGTGGAGAAGCGGAAGTTGAACAGGATTTCCACTGTGCCGGGCACGACGTTGGTCGCCCCCGTGCCGCCGTTGATGTTGGAGATTTGCCAGGAAGTCGGCGGGAAGTATTGATTGCCGTTGTCCCAGGTGGTCGTGGACAGCTCAGCTATCGCCGGTGCTGCCATGTGTATCGGGTTTTTAACCAGGTGAGGGTAAGCGATATGTCCTTGAATTCCCTGAACAATCAGCGTGCCGGACAGTGAGCCGCGCCGCCCGTTCTTGATCATGTCGCCGACCAGCTTGTTTGAAGTGGGTTCGCCGACGATGCAATAATCCAGTGTTTCACCGCGGGCCTGCAAGGCTTCGACCACGCGCACCGTGCCGTCAACCGCCACGCCTTCTTCGTCTGAGGTGATCAGCAATGCGATCGAACCCGCATGGTCGGGATGATCTTCGACGAAGGCTTCAATCGCAGTGATGAAGGCGGCGACGGAGGTTTTCATGTCTGCCGCACCCCGGCCAAACAGCATTTCATCGCGAATGGTAGGCTCGAAAGGCGGGCTGAACCAGGACTGTTCAGGACCCGAGGGTACGACATCGGTATGTCCGGCAAACACCACAACGGGGCTGTCTATGCCGCGACGCGCCCAGAAATTGTCGACATTGCCAAAACGCATGCGTTCTACGATAAAACCTGTCTTTTCCAGCCGTTCGATCAGAATTTCCTGGCAGCCCGCATCATCCGGGGTGAGTGAGCGGCGCGCAATCAGCGCCTTTGCGAGTGCTAGTGTTTCGGTCATGATTAATCTTTCACGTTAACGGGCATGACAATATCGTCACACTCAATAGTCAAACATGCCATGCCCGTTTCCCTCTCCCCGCCCTCTCCCGCAAGCGGGCGAGGGGGGCAAGGATTCGTTGCACGACTTTTATAATAATAATTCTGCATAAGCTGCCATATCGAAGCCGACATACAGCAACTTGCCATCTTGTTCCAGTATCGGGCGTTTGATGACGCTGGTTTTGTCTGTCATTAAATCCAGCGCGGAAGCCTCATCTTTAACTCCCAGCTTTTGTTCGTCCGTCAGTCCGCGCCAGGTCAGGCCTTTGCGGTTGATCAGATCGCTTTGGTCGCGTTGTTGCAGCCAGTTTGTCGCGGTTTTTGTATCCAGACCGCATTTCTTGAAGTCATGAAATTCAACCGCAATGCCATGTTGCGCGAGCCAGTCACGCGCCTTTTTAACCGTGTTGCAATTATTAATGCCGTACAGTTTTATCAAGATACGTCCAGGTCGAGTTTGATGCCGCTGAAGTCGGATTGCGGCGATGTGGTTTTGCTTGTTACCGGGTTGGGCGAATAAGAAGGCGTCGTCATGGTGTTAGTACGCTCCGAATAATCAATCAGGGCGGACAGATTGCTGGCCGAATCGGCGTTGCGCATGGCTTCTTCTTTGCTGATGACGCCGGTTTTAAACAGCCTGTACAGGGCTTGTTCAAAGGTTTGTGAACCGGCAGACACGCTTTTGTCGATCGCCTCGTGGATCTTTTCAATTTCGTCGTTCTTGATCATGTCTGCGATCAATGTGGTGTTCAGCAGTACTTCCACCGCAGGCACCTGTTTGCCCTGTATGTTGCGCACCAGGCGTTGGGATACCACCGCGCGTAAACACATGGAAAGGTCGGACAAAACGCTTTGACGTGAGTCGTAGGGGAAGAAATTGACGATGCGATTGAGCGCATGGTAGCTGTTGTTGGCGTGCAGCGTAGTCAGGCACAAGTGCCCGGTTTGCGCAAAAATAAGCGCGTGCTTCAATGTTTCGCGGTCACGTACTTCACCTATCATCAACACATCGGGTGCTTCACGCATGCCGCACGACAGGGCGTTTTCGTAATTGAGTGTGTCAGTACCGATTTCACGCTGGTTTACGATGGACTTGTCATGCTTGAAGATGTATTCGATGGGGTCTTCGATGGTCAGAATATGCCCGGTCTGTGTGCTGCTGCGATGATCGATCATCGCGGCCAGCGTGGTGGATTTTCCTGAGCCGGTAGCCCCGACCACCAGCACCAGACCACGCTTTTCCATGATTAACGACTTGAGCACAGCTGGCAGACGTAATTCGTCCATGTCGCTGATTTTGCCTCTGATATAGCGGATGACGATCGCTATGTCGCCGCGCTGACGGAAGATGTTGACGCGGAAATTGCCCAGGCCATCTTCACGGTAGGAGAAGTTCATCTCCATGCTGGATTCGAAATCCATGATCTGCTTTGACGACATCATCTCGTAGGCGATCCGCTTGATGATATCTGCGCTCAGAATCTGTGAATTGACCGGCATGGCGATGCCGTCAATCTTGACGTTGACCGGCGCGCCGACGGAGAAAAACAAGTCGGAGGCTTGCTTGTCGGCCGCCAGCTTCAGCAAGGGTGTGACGATCATCGTGAGCTCCTTTAAAGCAGTTGTTAGTCGTTAGTCGCTAGCTATTAGTTGTAGTCGTCCGCTGCGCGGCACGCTATAACTAACGTCTGGCTACTAGCGTCTAGCGTCAGTTTTTTTAAATGCCTCTGAGCAATTCGTTGATGCCGACTTTTGACAGGGTCTTGGCATCGACTTTCTTTACAATCACCGCGCAGTAAAGACTGTATTTGCCGTCCGGGGAGGGCAGGCTGCCACTGACGACCACCGATCCTGCGGGTACGCGACCATAGGTGACGGTGCCGGTTTCACGATCGTAAATCTTGGTGCTCTGGCCGATGAACACGCCCATTGAGATAACGACGTTGTCTTCCAGAATCACGCCTTCGACGATTTCCGAACGTGCTCCGACAAAGCAATTGTCGCCGATGATGGTCGGGTTGGCTTGCACGGGTTCCAGCACACCGCCGATACCGACGCCGCCGGAGAGGTGCACGTTTTTGCCGATCTGCGCACAGGAACCGACGGTCGCCCAGGTGTCTACCATGGTGCCTTCATCCACATAGGCGCCGATGTTTACATAAGAGGGCATCAATACCACGTTTTTGGCGATATATGCGCCTTTACGCGCGGCAGCAGGCGGCACAACACGGAAACCGCCTTCGCGGAAATCGCGGCTGTTGTAATCGGCGAATTTGGATGGCACCTTGTCGTAATAATTGGTGAAGCCGCCCTTGATGAAGGCGTTGTCTTCCAGACGGAATGACAGCAGCACGGCTTTTTTCAGCCATTGGTGTGTGAACCATTCGCCATCGATTTTTTCAGCTACGCGCAGTGTGCCATTGTCCAGTTGGGTGATGACGGCATCAACCGCTTCTTTCAGTTGCGCATCCGCATTGCGCGGGGTGATTTCGGCGCGACGTTCAAAAGCGGTTTCGATGATTTTCTGTAATTGATCCATGTGAGTTCCTAATAAATTAAAAGTTGGTAGTCGTTAGACGTTAGTCGCTAGTTAAAGCCGCAAGGGTATTCCCACAAAACATGTCGCACAAATGCTCGTGTTTTTGAATGAAAGCCGCGCAGCGGACAAAACAAACTAGAAGCTAACGACTAGAGACTAGAAGCGAGCTGTCTGCAGAATTTAGCGATTCGTTGTGCTGCTTCCACGGTTTCATCAACGCTGGCGACCAGCGCCAGACGTACGAAATTCTCTCCGGGGTTGATGCCTTGCGCGCTGCGTGCCAGGAAACTGCCCGGCAATACCGTCACATTATAATCGCGATACAGGGCCTGCGCGAAGGCGGTATCGCTAATTGGCGTGCGTATCCACAGATAAAAAGCGGCATCCGGCTGAGATACGGGTAACACGTCCTTGAGTATTTCCACCACGCGGGCGAACTTCTCAGTGTACAGGCGGCGATTTTCTGCGACATGCGCTTCGTCATTCCAGGCGGCGATACTGGCGGCCTGGATCACCGGATTCATCGCCGATCCGTGGTAAGTGCGGTACAGCGCGAATTTTTCGATCACACGGGCGTCACCCGCGACAAAGCCGGAGCGCATCCCCGGCACGTTCGAACGCTTAGACAGGCTGGAAAACACCACCAGATTCCGGTAGTCGCTACGCCCCAGTTGTTGTGCGGCTTCCATGGCGCCCAGGGGCGGGGTGTCCGCGTATATTTCCGAATAACACTCGTCCGAGGCGATCACAAAACCGTAGCGGTCGGACATCTCGAACAGGGTTTTCCATTCAGTCAGCGGCATCACATGTCCGGTCGGGTTGCCCGGTGAACAGACATAAATCAGCTGGGTGCGTTGCCAGACTGCTTCGGGCAACTGGGAGAAATTCAGCGCGTAGTCGTCTTCGGGCAACGTGTTCAGAAAGCAGGGTGTTGCACCGGCCAGAAATGCTGCGCCTTCATAAATCTGGTAGAACGGATTTGGGCAAACCACGACAGGATCTGGTTTGCTGCGATCGATGACCGTTTGCGCGAAAGCGAACAAGGCCTCGCGGCTGCCGTTCACCGGTAATACCTGGGTTTTGAAATCAGGCGCAGGGATACAGTAGCGCCGCGACAGCCAATCGGCTATTGTGCTGCGCAGCGCGTCGGAGCCTGCGGTCGTGGGGTAGCTGGCCAGGCCATCGAGGTTGTCGGTCAGTGCCTCCTTGATGAATTGCGGCGTGGTGTGCTTCGGCTCACCTATTGACAAGCTGATCGCTGAAAAGTCCTTGTTCGGCGTGACCGCGCGGAACAATGCGGCGAGTTTCTGGAACGGGTAGGGTTGCAAACGATTGAGATCTGGATTCATTAACAGTTTTAGCAGCGTCGAAAGTGGCGGGTATTATAAAGGGCGGACAGGTGTCATCAAAACAAAATGTAATGCCGATCGCAGGAATTTTAAGCGGTGCGCTGGTTTGGGGTTTAATCTGGTATCCCTACCGCGTGTTGCAGACTGCTGGTATATCCGGTCCTATGGGGACGATGATTACTTATTCGCTGGCGATGCTGCTGGGTGCATTCATGTTGCCGCGCGCGTGGCGCGAGTTTTCTTCTGCGGGTTGGTGGACCTTATTGCTGTTGTTCAGTGCGGGCTGGGCCAATTTCGGCTATGTGCTGGCGATGCTGCACGGCGAGGTGATGCGCGTGCTGCTGTTGTTCTATCTGGCACCGGTCTGGACCATCCTGTTTTCCTACTGGCTGCTCGGTGAACGCCTGAATCGCTACGGATATCTGGTCATCGCCTTGTCGCTTGGCGGTGCATTCATCATGCTGTGGGAACCTGCACTCGGCATGCCGTTCCCGCAAAACAGCTCCGAGTGGACAGGCATGTCGGCAGGTCTTGGTTTTGCGCTGTCCAACGTGGTGTCGCGGCGCGCAACTTGCCTTAGCGTAGAAACAAAAACATTCAGCATCTGGCTGGGTACGGCGTTGCTGACCGCTCCGTTGTTATGCTGGCAAGGCGGCGTGTCGCTTCAGGGAATCGGCACGCAAGCCTGGCTGATACTGGGGCTGCTCAGCATCGCGCTGTGCGCGGTCAGTTTTGCGGTGCAATACGGTGTCACCCACATGCCGGCAAACCGCGCCATGTTATTGTTTCTATTCGAATTGGTTATTGCCGCGATTGCTTCCTATTTTCTGGCAGGAGAGGCAATGAAATTGCGCGACTGGATAGGGGCCGCGCTGATCGTATCCGCCAGCCTGCTGTCCGGGCGGCTATATGCAGAACCCAAGATAAAAGTGATTTCCACGAATTGATTCTTGCAGGGATATTACTCAGGGGCAATAATTCGCAAAGACTAAACAACAAAAACTTTTGTCCACGAAAAATACGAAACTTACGAAATGGTTGGCGCAGTGTATTTTCTGATACTTCTTGTTTGAGGCTGTGAACAGCAGTTTGACGGGTTGTAAATTTATTTTGTGTTTTTGCGAGTTATGCGAGTTGATGCACTTGTGCATCATCCCTGCTAAAACCGATTCGCCCATGGCGACTAGCACCACAGGTGCGCAGGACAGCCGAAGGTTGGTCCCGAGCGTTTGTGAGGGATGCTGCAGAGCAGCACATATACCTGCTAGAACTATTTCGTGGCTTTCGTGGACATGTATTTGTGTTTTTATCCCGGTCAGATGACGATCTCGACACCTTCCCGTGCCAGCCGGACATCGAGATTACCCAAAACATGGCGGCTCAGGGCATCGGCGAATACCTGTTCCAGTTCATCATCGCTGCGGGTAGGCTCATGGTGAGTGCAATAGAGAATTTTTACGCCGGCATCGATGGCAAGCTGGATGCTGCTGTCGAAGGTGCCATGCCCCCAACCCTTCTTCGCCGGATACTCTTCCTGCGTGTAGGATGAGTCTGCAATGAGAATATCCACACCCTGCATCGCCTCGACGATGGATAGACGCTGCTCCTCGATCAAGGCCTGATATTCGGCATATCCCTCGTCAGCCGGCTCGTAGATGTTGAAATGCGCTTCGTGATCGCCGGTGAAAAAGATCGCCCGGCCGTTGCATTCGATGCGGTAGCCCAGATTGATGACCGGATGATTGAGCAGCACGGAGGTGACCGTTGCATCAGCCACGGTAACGGTCTCATTCGGCATAATGTCGGTGTATTCGAAGCGGGATTTTATCTCGGCAGCGCTGACAGGGAAGTAGCTGTATTGCAACTGCATATTGATAATGCGTTCCGGCCCTTCGCCCGTGATGGGGTCGACTGCGCCGTACAGTTTGATGGTATTTCCCGGGATGAAAATGGGAATGAAAAACGGCAGGCCCTGAATGTGATCCCAGTGACTGTGCGTGTTGAAGATATGTGCGGTAATGGGCAGCCTTTTGAGCAGCGTTTGCGCCAAAGGAAAAATGCCCGTGCCGCCATCCAGAATGATCAGTTCGTCGGCATCGGTGCGTATCTCGATGCAGGTCGTGTTGCCGCCGTAACGCACGGTACGCTCGCCCGGTGACGGTATCGAGCCGCGCACCCCCCAGAATTTTAATTTCATGCCACGATCCCCCGGCCGACCTGGGCTACGACTTGTGCCTCACTTTCTATCCTTGAAAGATCTCCCAGGCTGGCGATGATGTCTGACAAAGAACCATTGAAACGCGCCGCTAAAGCGGGGGGCAGCTCTTCCACCAGAAGGTTGCCGCCATTGCCCATGCCCAGCTGTTTGCTGATCTGATTGGCCACAAAAAGACAGCTTTGCACCGTGTTGTCAGGTGAAATCACGCTGTGATGATTGCGTATGGTCTCGATGAGCTGTTTGGGGAAACTCCATTTCTCCACCAGCATCCCGCCGATGACGGTGTGATCGGTACCGATGATCTTTTGTTCAGCGGCATGCAATGAGATTGATTGCTCGATGCTGTACGCCAGCGCCGCCTTTGATTCTTCCGGAAGAAACTGGCCGAGCACGACTTTGCCGAAATCGTGCAGCAGACCTGCAATGTAGCAGTCGGCAGGATCGGTATCATCCCGGCCATACTTCTGGCATAAGGTGCGCGCCAGACCTGCCGTCGTCAGGGAGTGTGTCAGGTAGCCGTGCACATCGAATCCTACCTCGGTTTGTTGCGGCAGGGCACCCATCGCTGCAAATGACAAGGCCATATTCTTGATTGTATTCAAACCGAGATAAACCATGGACTGATTGACCGAGGTTACCTGCTTGGTAAAACCGTAGCTGGCGGAATTGATGACGCGCAGCAATTTCATCGTCATCACCGGGTCATGCTCAATAACCATGACCAATTCTTTAGGCGAGCAATTGATGTCTCGCGACAGCTCCAAAATGCGCTGTACGCTTTTGGGGAAAGCGGGCATTTTTTCCACTGCTGCGGATAATCTTTTGGTCAGCTCTATAGAGGTTTGGGTCATGGGGTGGATTAAGCTCTATGCATGAAGGCTAGTTCACAGATCGCTCAAATTAAGCTGAAAAATTTAACAGGTGATAATGATAACGCATCTGTTTGATAAGTTGTTGATTGAGATAAGCTGGCTTTTACAGCCCGGATTCAGAAAAGTAGATGAAGCGATTTCGTCCTGATGCCTTGGCCGCGTACATCGCCTTGTCCGCACATTTTAGCAAACCTGCCAAATCGGTTGCATCCTGCGGATACAGGGCAATCCCGATGCTCGCTGAAATGTGGTAGCCCGTTTCGTCATTTACAAAGAAAAAGGGTTGCGCCATTTTTGCAACAATGTTTTCCGCTATCCGTATCGTCTGTGATGTGTTGCCAAGTTCGGGCAGGATGACGGTAAATTCGTCGCCACCGAGACGTGCGACAGTATCTGCTTCGCGCACACAGCTGCTCAGGCGTCGTGCCACCTCCATCAACAACGCATCGCCGTTGGCGTGTCCCAGTGTGTCGTTGATTTCCTTGAAGTAATCCAGATCGATGAAGAACAGGGCGAGTTGCAACTCGGTACGATGTGCCAGTTTGATTGCCTGCCCCAGCCGGTCATGAAACAGACGGCGGTTAGGCAGGTTGGTCAGCGGATCGTAATTGGCTTGCCAGTGGGTCAGTTCGTCCTTTTGTTTCTTTTCGGTAATGTCCGAGAACTGCGCGACATAGCGGTATACGCTGCCATCCTTGTGGCGCAGGGCGATGATGTTGGCTGATTTTGCGTATAGCTCGCCATCTTTACGTTTGTCCCAGATTTCCCCCTGCCAATGTCCATCTTTCAAAATTGATTTCCACATCTTCTGATAAAAGTGAACATCATGCCGGCCGGATTGCATGAGCCTGGGATTTTTTCCGATCACGTCATCCGGCGTATAGCCGGTGATACGCGTGAAGGCCGGGTTAACATCCACGATCAGGTTGTTCTCATCTGTCACGACGATGGCATCCGCGTTGGACTGGTAGATTGATGCGGCCAATTTCATCGATTTCTCGGAATTGTATAAGGCGCCCGACATCTTGTTGAACGCGGCAGTCAGCTTGCCGATCTCGTCCTGGCTGCCATCCTTCAGTGCAACAGGGACGAAATTCTCCATGCTGCCACTGAGCTGCATGGATTCCATTGCAAATTGCAGTTTCACGATTGGGCGCATAAACCTGCGTATCAGCCAGCGGGTAGCGAAAAACAGCAGGATTTGCAACAGAATCTGTCCCAGCCAAAGCATGTCCTGGGTGCGCCCGATGGCATTGAAATCCTCGGTCATGTCGATGGTGATGCTGGCCGCTCCGTTCACCGAGCCCGCTTCGACCTTGTGGCAGGTCAGACAATTGGTGCCACGATAGTTGGTGCTCGCGATAAAGGGGACTACTGTACGTAATGTCGGCGCGTCACGATTTTCGCTCAACAGAAAATCCGGCTGTTTCGACTTCATTACGCGCCTATCCATGTCGTCCGCAACTTGTTCTTCGGGCAGGCCTGGACCGAACTGATCCTGTACCTGCCTGGCGCGAATGATGCGCAACTCCTTCACATCCTTTGAAGCCGCCATCTTTTTTATGAAAAGACGACGGTTTTCAGGGTCGGAAATCATGCCGGTAACCATCAGCATGTTCATGCCGTTGATGATCCCGTCTGCTGAGACGGTGGCTCGTCTCTCAGCGCCATCCAGGATTTCTCCTTCAATGTGTTCCATTATCCAGAAGTGAGCGAAAGACAACACAACGACCAACATCACCTGTATAGGGATGTTTAGTTTTGTTCCAATATCAAGTGCTTGCCACCAATTTCTCATTACGCGGTACTGTCTTTCATGTTCGTTTTTTCGGCCGGGCAGGATAGTACCGCATTGCGGATGCATGTGAAACACGCATAGCCAGACAGGATGGGTAGCGGGTCGGTTGCTGGGATGTTCGTCATGATCTCGCTCCGTAGTTGCTGAGAAGACGTTATATTACTCCTGTTGTTGTCATCTAACATGCTGACGTATATTGATTTTTACAGGTTTATCCCGATTTTGTATCGGGGAAGTCCGACAGATTTCTGTCGGCATGCAAGCGGTATCATGTCGTATAATTTCGCCCAGTTCACACTTAAGGCCTTACAAAATGTCTGCTCAACTATCTGTTATCGGTACGCCTCTCAGCCCTTCTGCCACAAAAGTCATGCTGCTGGGCAGCGGCGAACTGGGCAAGGAAGTCATCATCGCCTTGCAGCGTTTAGGCGTGGAAACCATCGCGGTGGATCGCTATGCCGATGCACCAGGACACCAGGTTGCGCATCGCGCTCATGTGATCAACATGGCGGATGGCGCAGCCCTGCGTGCCTTGATCGAACAGGAAAAGCCCGATCTGATCGTGCCGGAAATCGAAGCGATCGCCACCGACATGCTGGAGTTGATCGAGCGTGAAGGGCAGGCGCGGGTGATTCCTACCGCACGAGCCACCCGGCTCACGATGAACCGCGAAGGCATTCGCCGTCTTGCCGCTGAAACGCTGGGTGTTCAAACCTCCCCCTACCGTTTCGCCGACAGCCTGGAAGAAATGCGCGCAGCGATTGACTACATTGGATACCCTTGCATCATCAAGCCGGTGATGTCATCCTCCGGCAAGGGACAGTCCAAGGTGGATACGCCGGCTGAAGTCAATGCAGCATGGGATTACGCCGCCAGCGGCAGTCGCGTGAATCAGGGCCGTGTGATCGTCGAGGGTGTGATCCGTTTCGATTATGAAATCACGCTGCTCACCGTGCGTGCGCTGGGATTGGATGGCAACACGGAAACACACTTTTGCGATCCCATCGGTCATGTGCAGGTACATGGCGATTATGTGGAAAGCTGGCAACCGCAGGCAATGCCACCACTGGCCTTGCAACGCGCGCGCGACATCGCCAGAAAGGTCACGGATGATCTGGGCGGTCTTGGCCTGTTTGGCGTTGAGCTGTTCGTCAAGGGCGATGAGGTGTGGTTCAGCGAGGTCAGCCCGCGCCCGCATGACACGGGTATGGTGACGATGTGCTCGCAGGTGCAGAACGAGTTTGAGCTGCATGCCCGCGCAATTCTCGGCCTGCCGGTGGATGTCACGCTGCGCGCACCCGGGGCTTCTGCTGTGATCTACGGTCAGATGGATGAAAAAGGCATCGCCTTCGCAGGCGTGAGTGATGCCTTGCGCGTACCGGGCAGCGACATCCGGCTGTTCGGCAAACCGGAATCCTTCCTTCGCCGCCGCATGGGCGTTGCACTGGCGACAGGGGTTGATACAGACGAGGCGAGGGGGCGTGCCAAACTGGCGGCGAGCCGTGTAAAACCCGTCAAGCCATGATCACAGGAATACATCACACCAGCTTTCTGACTGCTGACTTGAACCGTGCACGTGCTTTTTACGAAGGCCTGCTCGGTCTGCAGCCGGATCCTGCGCGCCCGGTCATGAGTTTCGACGGGGTGTGGTATGACGTGGCGCAGGGTCAGCAGATACACCTGATGGTGTTGCCCGACGTTGAGTTGGGTTTGAAGCGCCCCGTGCACGGCGGGCGCGACCGCCACGTGGCGCTGACCGTTACGGATGTTGAGATGTTGAAGGCGCAACTGGATCGTGCGGGGATTGTTTATACCTTGAGCCAATCCGGCCGCCGTGCGCTGTTCTGCCGCGATCCGGACCAGAACGCGCTGGAATTCATCGAGGTGAAGTAGCGGATGCCTCAAAACGACACGGTGATCAGTCCTAAACTCTGGTACAGGGAGGTCTGCGATAAAGCGGGCTTCGTTGCTGATGCGGCGCAGACTGCCGCGATTGAAGAGCTGGAAACACTCTGGCAGCAACTGGTCGAGTTCAAGAGTAAACGCGATAGATTTCTGGGGCGCAGTCTTTTAAGCCCGCACGTACCCCATGGCCTGTATATCTGGGGCGGGGTAGGGCGCGGCAAGACGTTTTTGATGGATGGTTTTTATCACTGTCTGCCCTATCGTCGCAAACGCCGCATCCACTTCCACAATTTCATGGCTGAAGTTCACCACGAGATGAAGCGGCTCTCCCATGCGCCTGATCCGCTGATGGCGCTGGCCGACAATATCGCACACGCAACCCGCCTGCTCTGTCTGGATGAGTTGCATGTGGACGACATTGCCGATGCGATGATCCTGGGGCGCTTGCTCAGTGCCCTGTTCAAGCGTGGCGTGGTGTTGCTTACCACTTCCAATTACCCGCCGGACGGCCTCTATCCGAACGGGCTGCAGCGGCAGAATTTCCTGCCCGCCATCGAACTGTTGAAGCAGGAATTGAAAGTGTTGCATTTCGATGGCAATAAAGATTACCGCATGCTGCAGATGGTGCGCGATCCGGTTTTCATGGCGTCTGACGATGCGGACCGCCGCATGGAGTCCTTGTTTAAGCGACTCACAGCCGGCCTGCAAACCCATGAAGGATTCGTCGAGGCGGGGTCTGTCCGGATATCGGTTTTGCATGCAGCACGCGACATCGTCTGGTTCGATTTCAAGGAGTTGTGCGGGGGCAATCACGACCAGTCCGACTATCTGGCGATCGCCCATCGTTATCCTACGGTGTTCCTGTCAGGGGTGCCGCGAATGACGCCGGATAATGCGGCTTGCTCCCGCCGTTTTACCTGGCTGATCGATGTGCTGTACGACAACCACGTCAAACTGGTGGCCAGCTTTGCAGTATTGCCCGAAAATTTATACGAGGCAGGTTGCCAGAGCAGCGAATCCCGGCGCATTAGCAGCCGCCTGACCGAGATGCAGACGCACCGCTATCTGGGGCTGCCGCATCACAGTTGTGGTGTGACCCTGACAGAAGAGCGCATCTGAACACGGCGATTGAATTCACTGCCGTGCTTTTCTTATAGTGTTTCCGCAATTTGCAGCAGTGCATCCGCTGACAGGCTGGTCAGCGGGATGCGCTTGGCCGTGGGCAGTTTCGCGTAATGTTTCGATGTGGCGCGCAAATAGCTCGGGTCGTAATGCAGCGTCAGCAATTCCCCGACCATCGTTGCAAAGTCGCCCGCGTGGATGAGTGTCGTCCAGTGCTGCAATTGTTTTTCGCCGTGAAAACGGTGCAAATTCTGCATGTTGGCGATCAGCAATTGGGGATTTTCCAGATAGTGCCGGTAGTCTTCCAGCAGTCCCTCGACGCGGCAGGCGACAGGCGTTTCGACAAGATAACACTCGCTTCCGTGCATCGCGGCGATCAACGCAGGGGGCAGCGTGATCAGGCCGATCTTGTTGCTCTCAGCCTCCACATACACGGGGAGGGCAGGGTCTAGTTTTTGCAAAGCCTGCAGCAGCGTACTGTCAAAACGCTTTTGCGAAGGTTGTGGCAGTGAAGGCAGGCGGCCCAGCATTGAACCGCGATGTTGCGCCAGATTTTCAAGGTCGAGCACTTGCCGACCGCGCTCGCTCAACGCAGTCAGCAGGCGACTCTTGCCGGAACCGGTCGGGCCGCAGATGACGCGCCATGTGAAGTTTTGCGGTAAAGCCTCCAGTCGTTCCAGAACGTCGCGCCGGTACGACTTGTAGCCGCCTTCCAGTTTGTGCGCCGCCCAGCCCACTTGCGCCAGTATGATGCTCATCGCACCGCTGCGTTGCCCGCCACGCCAGCAGTAGACCAGCGGTCGCCAGGACTTGGGATGGTCGCGAAATTGCGTTTCCAGATGATGCGCGATGTTCTTCGCCACCATCGCCGCGCCTACCTTGCGCGCCTCGAAAGGCGACACCTGTTTGTACAGGGTGCCGACGATGATGCGCTCTTCATCCGAGAATACCGGGCAATTGATCGCACCCGGAAGATGATCTTCGGCAAATTCCGCCGGCGTGCGCACGTCGATAATTGCGTCAAATTCGGCTACTTGTGATAGGTTTGCAGTTCTGAACAGCATGTCAATGAGGAACCTATGTCGGAAATAGAAATAAAGCTGACCCAATTGTCTCACGGTGGCGGCTGCGGTTGCAAAATAGCACCCGCATTGTTGCAACAAATTTTAGGCGACGTTAAGGATAAATTGCCCTACCCCGATCTGCTGGTAGGCTCAGAGACCAGCGATGACGCGGCGGTTTACCGGCTGAACGACAGCCAGGCGATCATCGCAACCACCGATTTTTTCATGCCGATCGTCGATGATCCGTTCGATTTTGGCCGCATCGCCGCGACCAATGCGCTGTCTGACGTGTATGCGATGGGCGGCACACCGATCATGGCACTGGCCATCGTCGGCATGCCGATCAATAAGCTGCCCGTCGAGGCCATCCGTGCGATTCTGCAAGGCGGCGAGTCGGTCTGCCGTGCCGCAGGCATACCGCTGGCAGGCGGACATTCGATCGATTCCCCTGAGCCGATCTATGGCTTGGTGGCCATAGGGGTCGTGCACCCTGACAATCTTAAGAAAAACAGCAACGCGCGTGCAGGCGATGTGCTGGTACTCGGCAAGGGGCTGGGAGTGGGTATCATGGCGGCGGCCCTGAAGAAAGGCGCGCTCAGTGATGAAGGCTATGCGCAGCTGATCGCCAACACCACCAAACTCAATGCCGTGGGCCCCGCGCTGTCCGGCATAGCTGCCGTGCACGCGCTGACCGATGTGACCGGATTCGGTCTGCTCGGGCATTTGCTGGAAATGTGCCGGGGTGCAGGACTGACCGGCGAAGTTGAATTTGATCGGGTGCCGATCTTGTCCGCCGCATTACCGTTGGCGAAGTTGGGCTATGGCCCCGGTGCGATTGAACGCAATATGGAAAGTTACGGATGTGACGTTCATTTAGCTGATGGCATGGCAAGCTGGCAGCAACGCCTGTTAGCCGATGCGCAAACCAGCGGCGGCTTGCTGGTGTCGGTCGCGCCCGAGGCGGTCGATGAGGTGTTGGCGTGCTTCAAACAGGCCGGGTTCGAGCAGGCCGCGGTGATCGGCACGATGAAAGCAGGTGCGGCAGGCGTGGTGGTGAAGTAGCGATACCCCCGTGTTGTCCGAGCGGGGGATGTTCAACAGGCTGCTGCAAAACTATTACGCTTGCCGATACGTCGTCAAAAAGTAGCTCAAAATGCTCATTTACTTTGTGTAAACTCCGCTTTTTCGCCACTTTTTTCCTTGTCTCGACTGCGCTCACAACGTTTTTCAGCAGCCTGTTAACGTCAGCTTAGTGCCGGGGGCATCCTTACAGACACCCCCCGGTTTTGTTAAGCTTCGATGCAGCTGGCAAGTCAGAGCGCTAACTCAATAGATTGATCAGAGCTTTTCAAGCAACTGCTGTCTTTTCTTTTTAAATTCGTCTTCAGTGATTAATCCGTCATTCTTAAGACCTTGAAGCTCTCGTAATTTTTCCGAGATGGGCGCCTGCGTTTCTGATGGGGCGCTAGTCGGCGTATCCGAAACAGTCAATTTTGCGTCGGCAATATTCGATGCAATTATCTTGGATTCAAATACATCTGCATGCCCTTTATTTTCATCAACTTGCTGCAAAGAGATTTTAGGAGACAGCGACCATGCTGATACTTCTTGCTGCACGTAATAAATTTTACCCGCTTCCACGGTTAAATTGAGCTTGGCCACGTTTTCAGCGAGAGAGGTAATCGTGTACGTGCCGGGTTTTACATTCAGCCTGAAATAAGTTTTATCAGCAGTTTGTCCCAACGTAAAACCGTTCACCGACACCGTCACTAACATCGGCAATATTGTTCCTCGGATACCTTCATTTCCGTTTCGATAGATAAATATCAAAGCCCTGTTCGCCGGAGCTAAGAATAATTTTGCATTGGCGTCATGGCTCGAGGATTTCGCAGGAGCAGACGCACAACCTGTCAGTAAAATAATCAAAGCGCCCGCCAGCAGCATTACATAATTTCTCATATTTTCCGATCAACTCGTGCAAAAAACAGCACGCTACACCCCCGCAGGCAAGAGGTCAACAAGCGGGCGCATTAATAAATTTGTTTATTGTCTGAAGGTCTGTCTTGTCAGAGGAAGTTCACGTTAAGGCATTATCCGACGATTCTTGCCAGGATTTATCTTTTGTCGCGCACCAGGAAACAAACGGGCCAGGTAATCAACCCGGCCCATTTTCTTGTCGTCAAAGACGCGGTGTTTTCCGGAAAAACCGGCAGTTTTCCCACCTGTACCCCTCAAAGGCCGAGGGAGGCTAACAGATCGTCCACTTCATCCTGACCATTGACGCTGTCGTTCGTTTTATGACCCGGACCTGCGGTTAACCCTGCGGTACTGATCAGCGAATCTTTTGCATTCGGTGCATATTCTTTGAGGATGTCGAGCAGGATGTTTTCGATCTCGACGGCGGCATCCACGATCTTGTTGACCATTTGACCTGCCACATCGCGAAATTCCTGCGCTTCCATGATTTGCAGCAGATTGTGGTGCACGGATTCCTCGGCCATTGCGATCTCGCCCAGTTTCGAGATTGCATCCTGTACCAGGGGCTGATGCTCAGCGAAATTGGCATCGGCAAGGCGCATGGAGAGCTCTGCGCAAGTAGCCCGGTTGCGGCTGGTCAGCGGCAGGGACGCTTCTACCGCGCTGATGGCTCGCTCCGATGCGTCGTGCATGGATTTGTCGATGAAGGACAGTCGCTCGCGCGCATCCGGCATCGTGGATGCCGACTTTTCCAGATGGCGAGTATGTCCGAGGTCCTTGAGTATGCGGTGCAGGCGGGCGGTCGCGATGCCGATCTTTTTGACTCTGGGATCATCGGGCAGTGAGCTGCGTTTCTTGCGTGGGGTAGGGAATTCGCTCATTTTTGTAGGGTCCGGAAGATTTTTTAAATGTTATCAGCAGGTTGATTGGTTTGAGAGTTAATCAGTACTCGCTGTATTTTTTTGCACTGCCTCTGACTTGATCCGCAGGGTACTTTACCGCATTTTTCTCCAGCTTGTGCAAGGCGGCTCCCAGCAAATCGACACCCAGTTTATCCGAGAGGCGCACCAGATACAGCAATACATCGGCCAGTTCATCCGCGACGGCAGCCTTTTTATCTGCTGCCATGTTGCCCGACTGCGTTTCTGTCAGCCACTGAAAATGCTCCATCAGTTCGGCGACTTCCACCATCAGTGCCATGGACAGATTTTTTGGCGAATGAAACTGATCCCAGTCGCGCGCCCCGGCAAACACACGCAACTTGTCGCGCAACAGCAGCAAATCGGAAGAATCCGGCATCATATCGGTTTCGATAAAAGTGGTTGGCCGCTATTGTAGTGCTGAAAGCCAGCGCTGATAAGCATACATTCTTTTGAGGAACACTTCCGCATCAACTGCACCCCTGTCCGGCGGCATGAGCATCAGTTATCGGCGGCAAGGTTTAGTGCTGATTGACTCTGCAATGAGCAGACTTTACATCACCTTATACTCAGGCCATTTCATTCTTCGGATGCACTCGAATGTATAAAATATTTTGTCGTTATGAATAATTTCCTAAATATTTTTAGGCATATTTTTTTTCGGTGATAACTGATAGTATCAAGCTGACCTGGAAGGGAAAAACTGTCGATTGGCGGTGGCGCAAAATTTACGGGTCTGGGTTTTGTTAAGCAGGGTAGCGGGATTGCCGGGTAGTCACGGTTATGTCCACGTACTGCCTGGAGAAAACATGATCACTACAGAAAACAAGCAGAGGACTGATGCCAGGAGCATAGACGCCGCGAATAAATGCACATTGCTGCGGCGACTCTCAATCGTCAGCCTGCTGGTGATGCTTACCACCGCGTTCACCCTGATATTTCTGTATCGGGCAGATCAAATTGCCGAGCACACGAGTATTGCCGCAAATAAAAACGAAAAAACCATAGCTTACCTCACGCACTCGCTGGACGAGCAGATCAACGCCTTCGTCAGCAACAACAATGAGGTTAGCAGCCAGGCTCTGCAGCCGAACCCGAATCTTGATAAATTATTTGCGTCCAGGCTGGACATAATTCGTGAACACGATGTTTCCAAGCTGAAACTATACAAACTGTCGGGGAACGCGATTTATTCGTCTGCCAAGGGCGAAATTGACGGAACCAGTGTGCACCCGGATTTTCTGGCAAAAGCACAGCGTGGCGAAACGGTACACCTGGTGGAATTTCGTGATACGTTTTTCGGCGCAACTGGCAAAATGCATGATGTCTATGTGGCTTTGACCTATATGCCGCTGATGCATGCAGGAAAACGTATTGGCGTCATCGAACTCTATGATGATGTCACGCCGAATTTTGTACGCCTCCATTCTCACATTCTTCAGATCGCGCTGATTGTCTTTGGCGCATTTGCCATGCTGTATGCCGCGCTGTTTTTCGCCGTAGCCAGAGCGGACCGCGCCGTTGCCAAATGGCAGAAAAATATCACTGATAGCGAAGCCTCTCTCAGGGAATCGCAGCTCATTGCAGGCCTGGGCACTTATGTCCTGGATATCAGAACCGGGTTTTGGCAAAGTTCTGAGGTGCTTGACCAGCTGTTCGGGATAGATGACTCATATGCGCATTCTGTGGAGGGGTGGAGAGCGTTGCTTCACCCTGATAACCGCATGATGATGATCGACTATTTAAGGAATGAAGTTATTGGTCAAGGAAAGGCGTTCGATAAGGAATTTCGCATCATCCGGCCCCAGGATCAGGCTGAGCGCTGGGTACATGGATTAGGCAAGCTGGAATTCGATGCCCAGGGACGCCCCGTGAAAATGCATGGAACAATCCAGGACATCACTGCGAGCAAACACGCCGAGACAGAACTTCGCATTGCTGCCGTGAGTTTCGAAGCGCATGACGCCATCATGATCACCGATGCATCTCCCAATATTATCCGGGTCAACCGGGCATTCTCGGAAATTACCGGCTACAGCGAACAGGAGGTGCTGGGAGTAAACCCTCGCATCATGAACTCAGGTCGGCAAGACAGGTCTTTTTACATCGAGCTGTGGCAACAGCTGTTGCACACGGGCTTTTGGACGGGTGAGATTTGGGACAAGCGCAAGAACGGGCAGGTTTATCCAAAATGGTTGACGATCACGGCCGTCAAAAACGAGCAGCAGGAAACCACCCATTACGTGGCCATATTCAACGATATCACCGAGCGTAAACGGGTCGAGGAGGAAATCTACAACCTGGCGTTTTATGATGCGCTGACCAAACTGCCCAACCGCCGTCTGTTCCTCGATCGTTTCCATGCAGCGCTGGTCACTTCCGCGCGTCATAACGATTACGGTGCCTTGCTGTTCATAGATCTGGATCGATTCAAGGCGCTTAACGATACGCTAGGTCATGACTATGGCGATTTATTGCTGATAGAAGTGGGGGTGCGAATCAAGTCCTGCGTACGTGAAATGGATACGGTGGCAAGGTTAGGCGGGGACGAATTCGTGGTGCTGATTGAAGCCATCAGCAATGATAGCGATGATGCTATACACAAGGTCGCGCTGGTTGCCGAGAAAATTCGCGAAGCGTTAGCCCTGCCATACGAACTCAAAGAGCACGAATATCACAGCTCACCCAGCATCGGAATTAGCTTGTACCACGGCAATGACGAGCCCATGGACCGGTTGATCGAACACGCCGACATGGCGATGTATCAGGCAAAAAGCTCCGGGCGTAATGCAGTGAGCTTTTTTGATCCGGTTATGCAGCGTAATGTGGTAACGCATGATGCGCTGGAACATGATTTGCAACTCGCCCTGTCGTTGCAACAACTGCATCTGCATTACCAGATACAGGTGGACAACGATAATCGCCCGCTGGGTGCGGAAGCATTGCTGCGCTGGATACATCCGGAACGAGGCATGATCATGCCCGGTCAGTTCCTGCCGGTTGCCGAAGAGGGCGCGCTGATTGTCGATATTGGCCGCTGGGTTCTGCATACTGCCTGCCGGCAACTCGCCTTGTGGAGTAAGAACGATAAAACTCGCGACCTGACGCTGACGGTAAACATCAGCGCCAGGCACTTCGCGCAGCCCGATTTTGTGAATGAGATTGACGGCATTCTGAAGGAACACCAGGCAGACCCTGCGCATCTGAAACTGGATTTGTCAGAAAGGCTGGTGGTGGCGGACATAAATAGTACGATGGACAAAATTAAAGCTTTAAAAAACCTGGGGGTCAGGTTGTCGATGGATAATTTTGCTACGGTTTATTCGTCGCTGTCCTACCTGAAACAACTCTCCTCGGATCAGCTCAAAATACAGCGGGAATTTGTGCATGGCATTACCTTGGAAGGTAATGATGCTCAGCTGGTCCAAACCATCATCGATTTGGCGACATCATTGGATCTGGGCGTTTTTGCCGAAGGTGTGGAGACGGAAGAACAGAAGGCTTTTCTTAAAAAGTACAACTGCAATGCCTATCAGGGCTACTTGTTCGGCAGGCCGGTGGGTATTGAGGAATTCGAGGCAATGCTCGGGAGGTTGTAGAGCTGCTGTCAGTACAGTTGGCGAGAGGGCTTCCGAACAGCCCCCTCGCAGGGATGCACGCAGATTTACCCGCGCGTATTTGACTGGCTGCCAAACTGAGCCAGTTCCACGAAGGGAGCGGGTTGCCAGCCGGGTTGGCGATGCTCGGCGACGACGTTGGTGAAGATGCCGCCGCGCACGTAGAATTTTGCAGTAAGACGCATGAAGCGGGGGCTGGTGGCTGCAATCAGATCGTCCAGGATACGGTTGGTGACATCTTCGTGAAAATGCCCTTCCTCGCGGAACGACCACATGTACAGTTTCAGACTCTTCAATTCCACGCACTTTTCGTCGGCGATGTAATCCAGGATCAGCGTGGCGAAATCCGGCTGGCCGGTCTTGGGGCACAGGCAGGTGAACTCGGGGATTTCCATGTGGATGTGGTAATCGCGGGCAGGATTCGGATTAGGGAAGGTTTCCAGTGCTTTGCCAGGTTTAGTCGTCATTTGGTCGCGGGTCTCGCTTGGGTTAAGATAGCCGCCATTATATCGTTACGACTGCCAAATTGCGTCTTTCACAAATCAAGTTAGCCGGATTCAAATCCTTCGTTGATCCCACGCAGATTCATCTGCCGGGGCAGATCGTCGGTGTGGTGGGCCCCAACGGCTGCGGCAAGTCAAATGTGATCGATGCGCTGCGCTGGGTGCTGGGCGAGTCGAAAGCCTCGGCGCTGCGCGGCGAATCCATGCAGGATGTGATTTTCAACGGGTCGGCTAAGCGTAAACCCGTGGCGCGCGCCAGTGTGGAACTGGTGTTCGATAATTCGCTTGGCAAGGCTGCCGGTCAGTGGGCAAGCTATGCTGAAATTTGTATCAAGCGCGTGTTGCTGCGCAACGGCGAGTCCGGCTATCACATCAATAACCAGAAGGTGCGCCGCAAAGATATCACCGATATCTTTCTAGGCACGGGGCTGGGCGCTCGCGCCTATGCCATCGTCGAACAGGGCATGATCTCGCGCATTATCGAGGCCAAGCCGGAGGAATTGCGCGTCTTTCTCGAAGAGGCGGCAGGCGTGTCAAAATACCGTGACCGTCGGCGCGAGACGGCACAGCGCCTGGGTGACACGCGCGATAATTTATTGCGCGTCGATGACATCTTGCAGGAGATGGATAAGCAGCTGGTTCATCTGGGTGAGCAAGCCAAAGTTGCGACGCAATATCGCGAGCTGGAAACACAGCGCAACACCGCGCAACAGTTGCTCTGGCTGGTACGCAAGCAGGAAGCCGATGTGGCGCGCGCCGGGTTCACCGGGCAGATCGAGAAGACGCGTACCGAACTTGAATTTCAAACGGCTGCCCTGCGTGAAATTGAAAGCGCTCTGGAGACAGAACGCAGCAGTCATTACCAGCTGTCCGACGCGCTGCACGCCAGGCAGGGCGAGCTGTACAGCGCGAATGCCGAAATCGCGCGCCTTGAACAGCTGATCAAGCATGCTGCCTCGCAACACCAGCGGCTGCAGCTGCAAATCGACAATGCCGCGCGGCAAATCGAACAGCAGCAGCAACAAAGACTAGCGGCGCTGGGCCAGCTGGAACATTGGCAACATCAGCAGGAAGAGGCTGCGCTCAAGCTGCTTGAGGCCGAGCAAAATTCAGTGCTGGAAGGTGTCAATCTGCCGCAGGCAGAGGAGGCGGCGCGCACGGCGCAGGAGCGCTACAACGGATTGCAGCGTGAACATTTGAAGTTGCAGCAACAACTGCAAGTGGCGCAGACGCAGCATGACAACCTGCTGCGCAATGTTCAGCAGTTGGAGTCCCGCCGGCAACGCTTGTTGCTGGAACAGGATAGTCTGCCCCGCCCCGACAGCGATGCGCTGCTACAGGCGCAAGAAGAGCTGGTCGAGTTGGAAATAACGCATGCTGAACTCGAAGAAAAACTGGCAGATTTGCATGAGCTATTGCCGCAAGCTGACCTGCAAAGGCAGCAACTGCGCGCCTCATTGCAGCAACAGGAACGGCAGGCAGCGTTAACCTCTGCGCGTTTGCATGCCTTGCAGCAATTGCAGCAGCAACTGGATTGCGACAAGAATTTAACAAGCTGGCTGCAAAGGCACAAGCTGGACGGGCAGCCCAGACTTTGGCAATCCATCCGTATCGAGAGCGGCTGGGAAAATGCGCTGGAGGCGGTGTTGCGCGAACGGATGAACGCGTTGGCGGTACCTGCACTTGTTGATGTGGCGGACTGGGCGCCGCCGGCCAGACTGGCG
>JAUSNM010000026.1 GCA_030645535.1 Gallionella sp.
TTCCGGAGCTGCTGATCGTCGAGGATGATGAAGCGCTGGCCAGCTATCTTGCCAGTGTCATGATCGACGACGGGTATCGCGTGGTCTGTGCGCACAGCCGATCTGAGGCGCTGAAAATCCATCCGCAACCCTTGCTGGCGCTGGTGGATCTGGGATTGCCGCCGGCTGAAAACTTCACCAGCGAAGGCCTGTTTCTGATTGACGCGCTGCTGGCCAATGAGCCGCACAGCAAGATTATCGTCGTCACCGGACAGGATGAAGAGTCAGCCGCTTTCGAGGCCGTTCGCCGGGGCGCGTTCGATTTTCTGTGCAAGCCCGCCGCGATGACTGATATCAAGGCCGCCATCAAGCGCGCCAGCCTGTTTTTGCACCATGAAGAACATTTGTCCGAGTCCGGGGAAGCACGCCTGCACATCACCGTCAGACTTGCCAACGGCCCGAAAGACACCGCCGATGCGGTCGAGGAACAAATGGTACGCGGCGCGCTGGCCGATACCCACGGCAATGTCACCGAAGCCGCACGCCGGCTGGGACTGGTACGCGAGAACCTGTACTACTACCTGAAAAAATACGGCATCCAGCTTAACCGGACGTGAGAGACAGACCCAGTCGTTAGACGTTAGTCGTTAGTCGTTAGTCGTTAGTCACGAGTCATGAGTCATGAGTCATGAGTCATGAGTCGTGAGTCGTGAATCACAAGTAGTGCGTCACTCCGCACTTAAACGCTTGTCGTTTAACGCTTACCGTTATAAAATAAAATTATGATTAAAACCTTCGCGAACAAAGAAACCGCTGCGCTATTTGCAGACGAAAGGGTGCGCAGATTACCGCCTGACATTCGCCAGGTGGCAAGGCGCAAGCTTGCGCAGTTGCATCAGGTAACAAATGTGGAAGCCTTGCGCATACCGCCGGGCAACAGGTTAGAACGGTTATCCGGTGCTCGTGCGGGACAATGGAGTATTCGAGTGAACGACCAATGGCGCGTCTGTTTCATATTTGAAGACAGCAATGCGTTTGAAGTTGAGGTCACTGATTATCACTAGGAGGTGCGCAAAATGAGTATTAAATTTGAAGAGTTAGGCAGCATGGATTTTTCGGACGTAGCGGAAGGTGACAAATTACCACCTGTACATCCGGGTGAAATGCTGCGCGAAGAGTTTCTGATCCCGCTGGGGTTGTCGGCCAATGCGGTCGCGATTGCCCTGCAAGTTCCCGCCCCGCGCATCAACGACATTGTGCGCGAGAAGCGCGGCATCAGCGCCGACACAGCCGTGCGACTGGCGCGTTTTTTCGGCATGAACGCCCAATTTTGGCTAGGCTTACAGGCAGATTATGACCGGCGCATTGCAGAACGTGATTTAGCTGATGTACTCGACAGGATTCATCAGTACCAGCCGTTGGCAGCTTGACACTAAGCCCGCCGGAGACGAATTCGATGGCAAGAGAACTGTCTTAAAACCGACATGACACCCTATATTAGTTTATCTCTGATCTTCGTCGCGGCGGGTGTGGTCTTGCTGGCCACGGTTGCGTATCTCGCGCGGCTGGTCAGGCGGCATCGCCGCTCTTTGGCCAGGCTGCTGGAACTGGCCAAAACCAGCCTGGACCCGTTGCAACTCCCCGCCGCCGCCTGGCCTGCACTCGCCGATGGCGGCATCATCAGACTCGATTTTTCGGGCTTCTGGTTTGGTCAGCCGGTGCAGGCAAGTTTTGGCGCAGCGCAGAATGGCAGCACACCGTTTGCCTTCAAAGTCGTTGCCATTGACGATGTCAATCTCGAATTCAGACTCTACGCCCGGTCAAATCACGGCGAGACACGCCTGTTCGCTGAAAATCTGGCCGGGGTATTCCGTCTGCTGCTGGAAACCACTGTTCACAGCAAAATGGAAGCCCTGTCAGCCGCGCTGACCGAACAGGCGAGGCTTGCCCTCTACCTGCAACATGATTTGCGCAACCTCGCGCAGTGGGTGGAATGGCTCGCAGCGGATTTAGCCAGTGCGCAAGATGACGACGCCCTGCTTGCCGTCGCACAGCGCCTGCGCACCGGCGCACCTCATGCCGCCGCCCGCGCAAGACGCATCCTCGATGCCACCTGCAAGACCCGCACGCCACCCGTGCCGCAAGCTGTCGCACTGGCCGATGCGCTCCGCGAGTCGGCCGAACACGCAGGCATTGCAGTGAACATAGACCCGGATAGCCACAAACAGGACACTTTCGTTTTTCTGCGCCGTGACCTGCTCGACCGCACCCTGGATAATCTCTTCACCAATGTCGCCCCGCTGCTCCGCATGCACACCGACCTGAGTATTCGCATTGCCATCGAGCATGATGCAGATAAGGTCGTCGCCAGAATCCGGATACCGCGGCTGCCAGAAGTGGCACACCCGGAGAAGCTGTTCGAGCCTTTCTCCAGTGGCCGTCCCGGCGGCCTGGGGTTGGGGCTGTATCAGGCCCATAAGAGTTTGCTTGAGGCGGGTGGCGATCTGTCAGCCGAGATATGCGAGCAGCACATCTGCTTTACCTTGAGCTTGCCGGGTACTCAAACCGGCGCAGTGAATACGTCTAAGTCAATTCTTTAACCAGTTCAGGGTGCTTATCCAGCAGCTTGAATAAATTAATTACCGCTGCCATCGGCTTGGCTTGACCCCGCTCGTAACGCGAAAAAGCATTTTTACCGCCTCCAGAAAGCCGCGCAGCTTGTGCCTGAGTGAGCTTCAGGCGCTTGCGAATATTCGCCAGTTCAACTGCGGATTGCGCATCTACTTGCTCACGGAATGCCAGCCAGGCTGCCTCTTCCGCAGCATCATATTCAACGATCCCCTCTGCGCAGTGGTCGCAAAAGGCTCCGCGCACCTGCGCGTGATAACGATGCCCCTTGTAATCTTGCTCAACTGGCTTGCAACCATCATGCAACACACCCGCCGCGCATATCGGGCAAGGCTGCCCATGCCATTTTCCGGTCATCTCATCGCTCCTTAACAGCTGTCCACGAAAGACACGAAAAGCACGAAAAAATCTATTTGCACATTAAATACATAGTATTATCAAATACTTAGCATTTTACGCAAGAAACGATAGTTGGATAGTTTGTGTCGTGTTGTGAATTCTTTGCATTCCTTCGTGCTTTTCGTGTCTTTCGTGGACAGAAGTATTGTTTAACTTTTTTGTCTCTTTCGTGGAAAAAAACCATTATAGAAAATGGGGTTTGTGTTTTTCCATGCGCGCATTATTACCCTATAAGGTGTATTCGTCAAACTAACGCCAGCAGACAACCGTGAACTGCACAGGTGTAAAACTTTTTTACTTCACCCGGAGCCTCACAGCACTTAAATTGCGCTCAGTATTACCCACTCTTCCAACTGCAATCAATTCATACTTTTCAAGGAGAATATCATGTGGAAACAAAGCAAGAGCCATCAGTCGGGTTTCACGCTGGTTGAACTGGCCATCGTACTGGTGATCATCGGCCTGATCCTCGGCGCCGTGCTTAAAGGGCAGGAAATGATTAACAACGCCAAAGCCAAGAATGTAATCAATGATCTGCGGGGTGTCAGCACCGCGTATTACGCTTATCAGGATCGCTACAAGGCGATACCCGGCGACGATGCGGCAGCCGATACACGTTTCACCGGTGGCATCAATGGTGACGGTGGCGGAACCATCGCCGGGCTTTTTAACGCGACCGCTGCACCGGTCGCGGGTGCCACCACAGAGAGCAATAAGTTCTGGCAACATACCCGTCTGAGCGGTTTTATGACGGGCAGCGGCTCGAATCCACCCACCAATGCGCTGGGGGGCGTCGTTGGGGTTGAAAACGGAATAACGGGTACATTAATCTATGGCATGATCGGCCCGATGGTCTGCACCAGCAACATCCCCTGGAAAATCGCCCAGGCGGTTGACACCACGATAGATGACGGCAATAGCACAACAGGCACTGTCAGAGCGGGTACTGCGGGAACAGTAACTACCGAAACCGGTACGATCAACGCATACGGTGTATCAGGTGTTGCTGTCACCACAACAGTAGAGGAAGGTGTGCATACCGTTTGCATGAAAATGTGACGGCTTGTAACTCAACCAATAAGCCCGCTCTTTATCGGGCTTATCTATCCACCAATAAGCCCGTACTTTATCGGGCTTATCTATCCACTAATAAGCCCGCTCCGGCGGGCTTCACCTTTCCACCTGCATCCTGCATCCTGCATCCTGAATTGTGGAGTGTAAAACTTCTTTACTTCACCCAAGGCCGCGCCGCACCTACATTGCGATTCATCTATCTGCGCTTCACGTTGATTCATATTTTTTCAGGGGAATATCATGCGGACACATGGCAAACAGTCCGGCTTTACGCTGGTTGAGCTCGCCATCGTGCTGGCAATCATCGGCCTGATCCTCGCCGCCATACTCAAAGGCCAGGAAATGATTCAAAACGCAAAAACAAAGAATGTAATCAATGATCTGCGGGGGGTTTCCACCGCATATTATGCTTATCTGGATCGCTACTATGCGATACCCGGCGACGATGCGGCAGCCAATATGCATTTCGCCTCAGCCGTCATCGGGAACGGTGATGGATTTATCAGCGGACTTTATTCATCGTCAGATGCGCTGGTAGCCGGAGCCACTACAGAGAGCAATAAATTTTGGCAACATACCCGCATGGCGGGCTTTTTGACGGGCAGCGGCTCGAATCCAGCCACCAATGCGCTGGGCGGGCTGCTTGGTGTCCAGTCGCAAATCACGGCGGCCGGGGCATCAACCTATGGCATGGCCGGCAATGTGGTCTGCGCCGGCAGCATTCCCTGGAAAATCGCCCTGGCGGTTGACACTACGATAGATGACGGCAATAGCACAACAGGCACTGTCAGAGCGGGTACTGCGGGAACAGTACCAACCGAACCCGGTGCAATCAGCGCATACGGTGTATCAGGTGTTGCTGTCACCACAACAATGGAGGAAGGATTGCATACCGTTTGCATGAAAATTTAGCAGATTCCATGCCAAGCCCGCTCCGGCGGGCTTCACCTTTCCCCCTGCATCCTGCATCCTCACTCCTGCCCTGGGAGTGTAAAACTTTTTTACTTCACGCAAGGCCGCGCCGCGCTTACATTGCGACTCATCTATCTACGCTTCACGTCAATTCATACTTTTTCAGGAGAATATAATGTGGACACATAACAAAAACCGGCAATCCGGCTTTACGCTGGTTGAGCTCGCCATCGTGCTGGTCATCATCGGCCTGCTGCTGGGCGGCGTGCTGAAGGGTCAGGAAATGATCGAAAACGGCAAGATCAAGAATGTAAAGAATGACGTGCAAGGCATGACGGCCGCCTACTACTCCTACCGGGATCGCTACAACGCCTTGCCCGGCGATGATACCAAAGCAGCTACACGTTGGCCAGGCCTTACACCCGCCGCCGTTTCTGGCACGGGTGATGGTGTCATCGCTGCCGCCGGTTGGCAGACTTGCCCCGCTACCGTTGTCACTAGTGCTGATGAAAACTGCTTATTCATGCAGGATCTGCGACTGGCCGGTCTGATCACCGGGGCACCCACCCCGGCCGACCCGCTCAATGCCTACGGCGGAGTGATCCGTGTATTCCAAAATACGACTGTCACCGCCGGCTGGGGAATGGGAGCCGGTTTGAATCTGTGTTTTGGCAACCTGCCCGCCAAGGCGGCCGAATCGATAGATGCCAATTTCGATGACGGCAATCCCGCCACAGGCAACGTACGCGCAACGGCAGGAACCACCCTCAACTTCAATCCAGGCGTTGCAGCCGTAACAAACTATGCGGAATCAGCAACTACCGTATTTTACACGGTGTGCAAACTGCTCTGATAATCCAGGTTTTCAGTTTGTTGTTTTGAGTTATCAACACATAGCCCGCGTTAGCGGGCTATGTGTTGATAGAACGGCATTTCTCACTCGAAAAATTCCGCTACAGACACGTAACAATTGGGGTCAGACTCGAATTAACGTGATACGTTTTCAACATCCTTTCTATTGAAAGTTAACCGATGGCACGCCTTCCCCGCCTTTTCCTGCCTGATCAACCGCTGCATGTTATCCAGCGCGGTAATAATCGAGTACAAATCTTCGCTACAGATGAGGATTACCGTTTTTACCTTCGCTGCCTAAAGGAGGCAAGCGATGCGGAAGGCTTGACTGTCCACGCCTATGTACTGATGCGCAATCATGTGCATTTACTGGTGACGCCAGAAACGGAATTCAGCCTTCCAAAGACAATGCAATCCATTGGCCGACGTTATGTGCAGCATTTCAACCGTGCTTATGGCCGCACCGGTACATTATGGGAGGGGCGTTACAAAAGCACGCTGATTGATAGCGAGCGCTATTTGCTCACTTGCATGCGTTACATTGAACTCAATCCCGTTCGCGCCGCAATGGTCGAACACCCCAGTGACTACCCTTGGTCAAGCTATCGCTTCAACGCTAATGGCATGACGGATGAGCTACTCGCGCACCACTCGTTATACATGAGGCTTGGGGGAACAGATGAAGAACGACAGGAAGCATACCGTGAGTTATTCAGCGTAGAAATTCCCAAGGTGGATGTAGATACCATCCGGGACGCGACAAACAAAGCTTGGGTTTTGGGAGATCGCCGTTTCAGCGCTAAAGTGGAAGCACTTACGGAGAGGCAAACGACACCACTACTACGCGGCAGACCTAGAAAACAAAAGGCTGAGAAATAAATCGAGTCTGACCCCAACTACCCCAATTACCACGCCCGCATTGGCAGTCGGCAACACTCTCACGAGGCGCGCCACTACCTTTTGATGCGAAGACAAACAGCCTTGTCGCATGCGATTACACGCGCCGCCAGTTGGTGCCTGCCGCACTGTCTTCCAGCACGATGCCATCGGCCAGCAATGCCTTGCGGATGCGATCCGCTTCGGCGTAATTCTTCGCCTGTTTGGCTTCATTGCGGGCGACGATTTGCGCGGCGATCAATGCATCATCAGAACCTTGTGCGACTGATCCGCCTTGCAAAAACTCCGTCGGTTCGCGTTGCAACAGACCCAGCACAGCGCCCAGCGCCTTGAGCTGCAGCGCGGATTCCGCCGACTGACTACGGTTCACTTCGTTCGCCAGATCGAACAGCACCGCCAGCGCTTCAGGCGTGTTGAAGTCATCGTCCATCGCCGCCTTGAAGCGCAGTGCATAAGGTTCGTTCCAATCTACCCCCTTCACCCTTCCCCCTTCCCCCTTTTCCGTGGATACACCTTTCAGTGCCGTATACAGCCGATCCAGCGCTTTCTTGGTGTCATCCAGATGCGCATCGGAATAGTTCAGCGGGCTGCGGTAATGAGCGCGCAGGATGAAAAAGCGCACCACTTCAGGATCATATTGCTTGAGAACCTCGCGTATCGTGAAGAAGTTGCCGAGGCTCTTGGACATCTTCTCGTTGTCCAGGCGCACGAAACCGTTGTGCATCCAGTAATTTACATACTGACACTGGTGCGCGCCTTCCGACTGGGCGATTTCGTTCTCGTGATGCGGGAACTGCAAGTCCGCGCCGCCGCCGTGAATGTCGAAATGATCACCCAGCAGTTTGGAACCCATCGCCGAACATTCGATATGCCAGCCCGGGCGACCTTTACCCCACTTCGAATCCCACTTCACCTCTTCGGCTTCCGTCTCGCGGGCGTGCTTCCACAGCACGAAGTCGAGCGGATCGTGCTTGTCTGAAGCCACCTCGACGCGTTCTCCTGCGCGCAGGTCTTCCAGCGATTTGCCGGACAACTTGCCGTAACCGTCGAACTTGCGCACCGCGAAATTGACATCGCCGTCCGCCGCCTGGTAGGCCAGGCCGTTCGCTTCAAGCTTCGCGATCATCTGTAGCATTTCGGGCACAAATTGAGTTGCACGCGGCTCATGGTCGGGACGCTGTACGCCCAGCGCATCGGCATCCTCGTGCATCGCATCGATAAACTTCTGAGTAAGCGTATGAATAGATTCGTTATTTTCCGCCGCGCGCCGGATGATCTTGTCATCGATGTCGGTGATATTGCGCACGTAGGTCACGTTGTAGCCGGAAGCCTTGAACCAGCGATAGACCATATCGAACACCACCATGACACGTGCATGTCCTAAGTGGCAATAGTCGTACACCGTCATGCCGCACACGTACATGCGCACGGTGTCGGGTTCGATGGGGACAAATTGTTGTTTGTCGCGTGCTAACGTATTGTATATTTTTAACATTTTAAAACCTTGAAAAATAAGCTCGTGGCTCGTGGCTCGTGGCTCGTGGCTTGTGGCTTGTGGCTTGTGGCTGGTAGCCTGTAGCAGAAGCGGCTTTGCTACAAGCTACAAGCTACCAGCTTCCTTTGTCCAGGAATCTTTCAGCGTCACGGTGCGGTTGAACACCAGTTTGCCGCCCGGCTGATGGTCGCGGCGGTCGGTGCAGAAGTAGCCTAAGCGCTCGAACTGGTAGTGCGTCTCAGGCGCCGCATCCTGCACAGCCGCTTCGACCCAGCCTTGCACCACGGTGAGCGAATCAGGGTTCAGATAGGTGCAGAAATCGACTTCCTTGTCCGCATCAGGTTCCGCAACGGTGAACAGACGATCGTACAGGCGAATTTCGGCAGGCAGCGCGTGCTCACAGGACAAGAAGTGGATCACGCCCTTCACCTTGCGGCCTTCCGGATTCTTGCCCAGCGTCGCATGATCGATACTGCAACGCAGCTCGATGACTTTGCCGTTTTCATCCTTCACGGCCTCGTCGCAGCGCATCACATAACTGTGGCGCAGTCGCACTTCGCCACCCAGCGTGAGGCGTTTCCAGCCCGAGGGCGGCGCTTCTGCGAAATCGTCGGCTTCGATAACCAGTGCTGAACTGATCGCGACAAAGCGTTTGCCGAATTCGGGATGATTCGGATGGAAATCCGCCTCGCGGGTTGATGCACCTTCGAAATTAGTGATGGTGACCTTGAGGGGGTTGATCACCGCCACTACGCGCGGCGCACGGGCTTCCAGATCTTCGCGAATCGCGCCCTCCATGATCGCCATGTCCACGCTGTTGCCGCTCCTGGACACGCCGATGCGTTTGGAGAATTCACGTATGCCTTCCGGCGTATAACCGCGACGGCGCATGCCGCTGATGGTGGGCATGCGCGGATCGTCCCAGCCGTTAACCAGATTGGCGTTCACCAATTGCAACAGTTTGCGCTTGCTGGTGATGGTGTAATGCAATTCGAGGCGCGAGAATTCATACTGGCGCGGATGGCAGGCGATGGAGAGGTTGTCCAGCACCCAGTCGTACAGCGGGCGGTGATCCTCGAATTCCAGCGTGCAGATGGAATGGGTAATGCCTTCGAGCGCATCGGAGATGCAATGCGTGTAGTCGTACATCGGGTAGATGCACCACTTGTCGCCGGTACGGATGTGGTGCGCGCGGCGGATGCGGTAGATCGCAGGGTCACGCATGTTGATGTTCGGGGACGCCATATCGATCTTGGCGCGCAGCACTTTCGCGCCGTCGGCATATTCGCCGGCTTTCATGCGTGCGAACAGGTCGAGATTTTCAGACACGATGCGGTCGCGATATGGACTATTACGGCCTGCCTGAGTCAGCGTGCCGCGATATTCGCGCATTTCCTCGGGCGTCAGGTCATCCACATAAGCTAAGCCCTTGTTGATCAGCTCGACGGCAAAGGCGTAAAGGTCATCGAAATAATCCGACGCCCAGTGCACTTCGCCATCCCACTGAAAACCCAGCCAGCGAACGTCTTCCTGAATCGACAGCGCATATTCCTCACTCTCCTTCTCCGGGTTGGTATCATCGAAGCGCAGATTGCACTTGCCCTGATAATCCTGTGCCAGCCCGAAATTCAGGCAGATGGATTTAGCGTGACCGACATGCAGATAACCGTTCGGCTCAGGGGGAAAGCGCGTGACGATGCTCTTGTGCAGACCGGAGGCCAGATCGCCGTCGATGATGGTACGGATGAAATTGGAAACTGCGGCAGGTGAATGCGGACTACTCATACTGGACTTTCTTGTATCTTGATTGGATTGTCGAAAAAACGGGCATGAAAACCTGCCATGCCCGGAACCCTCGCTACACACTCCCTCTCCTCAACCCTCTGGTGTAACTTCTAGCCATTCGACTAAGCCATCAATAAACGATGGCAAAGTCGCTGGTTATCCCGCAAGCGGGGAGAGCGCAGCGAGGGGGGCGGAGCCGGGCGAACGAGTCGCTACGCGAAATTTCAAATTTATGCTGCGATTTTACCCGAAAATACGCCGCCTATCCCCATTCTGGCTGACCTGTATGCATTAACTATGTGAAAACACGCTGGTTATTTGGTAGAATTCAAAACTAGCTATATCAGCGCGTGTCATGGCACACCCACAGGATCTGAATTACCGATGAATATATTGAACCGCTTCCATCTACCCGCCGCGCTGTTGATTGGCATGTTAAGTGTCAGCCAGGCACTGCATGCAGATGAGTTGCAAGATGCCACCCAGCTGTTCAAACAAGGTCAACACGCCCCGGCATTGAACAAGGTAAATAATTTTTTGACCGGCAAACCCAGGGACGCGCAAGGACGCTTTCTCAAGGGGCTGATTCTTACCGAACAAGGCAAGACCACTGACGCCATCAAGATTTTTTCGGATTTAACGCAAGACTACCCACAACTGCCTGAGCCTTACAACAACCTCGCCGTGCTGTATGCCAGCCAGAACCAGTATGACAAGGCCAAGTCATCACTTGAAATGGCGATACGCACCCATCCGAGCTACGCGACCGCGCACGAAAACCTGGGAGACATCTATGCCAAGATGGCCAGCAAGGCCTACGATCGCGCGTTGCAGCTGGATAGCAGCAACACCACGACACAGACGAAGCTGGCAATGATCCAGGATTTGTTTTCCGACAAGCCGCGCAATAAATCGGCTGCGCTGCACAGTCCTGCCGGCTATTACGCCGGCAGACCGTTTGCAGAGATACCTGCGCCAGTCGCAAAACCGGTAGCAGTGGCGCCAGCCGCAAAGCCTGCAGCGCCGGTCGCAAAACCCATAGTTGTGGCTCAAGTCGCCAAGCCTGTTGTGGCGACGCCAGTCGTAAAACCCGCCGTGATAGTGCCAGTTGCAAAGCCTGCAGTGCCAGTCGCAAAACCTGTCGTCGTGACACCGGTGACCACTGCAAAAGCATCCGCAAAAACACCGGCTGAAGCCGCAGCACCGGTCGCATCCGACAAGGCTCACGCTGTCCGGGAAGCCGTCGAGGCCTGGGCAGAGGCTTGGGCAGACCAGAACGTAAAGAAATATCTGTCGCACTATGCCGCCGACTTTAAAACCCCGGATGGCGAAAGTCGCGCGTCCTGGGCTGCGACGCGTCGCGATCGCATCAACACGCCTAAGCACATCGACGTCAAGGTGAACCATATCGTGGTTGATTTCACCGACAGCACCCATGCGATCGTGAAATTTCGCCAGGATTACCGCGCCAGCAATTTCAAGGCGGCTGGCGGCAAAACCATGCTGATGGTTAAATCAGGCGGCAATTGGCTGATTCAGGAAGAGCGTACACATTGATGCGTCTATTTACACTAGCCCTGTGCAGTTTGCTGATCGGCACGGCGCACGCCGAACCGGACTCGCGTGCCACCGAAATCAAGCTGGCAAAAAGCCTGATGGCCATCAAAAACAACCGGCTGGATATCGCGATGAACGAGGTGGACAGCCTGCTGCGCGTCAATCCAAATTACAAACTGGCACAGCTGGTCAAAGGCGACTTGCTGATGGCCAAGGCTGGCGCGATTACCAGTTTCGGCAGCGCTGCCCATGCATCGGGAGACAAGATCCAGGACTTGCGCGATGAGGCGCGCGTGCGCATCCAACGCGCACAAGCCCAGCCACAAACGTTGCACGCGCCGCAGTACCTGTGGCAACTCAATGCGCAGCAAAAATATGCGCTGGTCGTGGATACCAGCCGCTCCACGCTGTATGTGTACGAAAACGTCAAGGGTGAACCGCGCTATGTGACCGACTTTTATGTCACGATTGGCAAGCTGGGCACCGAAAAAGTATCCACGGGCGACCAGCGCACTCCGATAGGGGTGTACTTCATCCAGGCCAATCTGCCCAAAAACCAGTTATCCGACATGTATGGCAGCGGCGCATTCCCGCTCAGCTACCCGAACGAATGGGACAAGAAAAACAACCGAACAGGCAGCGGTATCTGGCTGCACGGCACGCCCAGCGATACCTACAGCCGTCCGCCGCGCGCCAGCAATGGCTGCGTGGTGCTTAACAATGACGACCTGAACAAACTGGCGCCTTACCTGCAGGTCGGCATCACTCCGGTCATCATCACCAACAAGATGGCCTGGAGCACCGCCCAGGATCAGACCGACCGTGCCGCCCTGCTGCATGAAATAGAACAGTGGCGCCGCGACTGGATCAGCATGGACACCAATGCTTATCTGAAACATTACGCACGCAATTTCAACAGCGACAACACCAATTTTGACGCTTGGGCACGCCAGAAACAAACCGTCAATGCCGGCAAATCCTGGATCAAGGTCAATCTCGTTGATGTCAGCCTGTTTAACTATCCTGAGCAACCCGGCATGGTGGTGGTCAATTTCGAGCAAGACTACAGCAGCAGCAACCTATCGAATCGCATGAAGAAGCGCCAGTACTGGATCAAACAAAATAATCGTTGGCAAATTCTTTACGAAGGCTCGGCATGAATATGAAAACACTTTTTACCGCGCTGCTCGCACTGCTGTGCTGCACAATGCAGGCTTCCTACGCTTCACCCGTCAAAAATTCTTTAACTCAAGGTAAACAAAAAATGGTCAAGTTACACACCAATCACGGCGTTATCACCCTGCAACTGGACGCTGAAAAAGCACCTGCCACCGTCAAGAATTTCCTCGACTATGTGAATGCAGGTTTTTATGAAAACACCATTTTTCATCGCGTGATTCCCGGCTTCATGATTCAGGGCGGCGGCTTCGAACCCGGCATGACCCAAAAGAAGGTCAACGCACCGATCAAGAACGAGGCCGCCAATGGCCTGAAGAATGACAAATACACCATTGCAATGGCGCGCACCGGCGATCCTCATTCGGCCACCGCGCAATTCTTCATCAACACCGGTGACGACAACAGCTTTCTCGACTATCCGGGCCAGGACGGCTGGGGCTATTGCGTGTTCGGCAAAGTAATCGAAGGCATGGATGTCGTGGATGCCATCCGCAAGGTTAAGACCGGCAACAAGTCAGGTCATCAGGATGTGCCGAAAGAAGATGTCATCATCACCAAAGCAGAAGTCATAGCGAACTAGGAATCAGGATGCAGGATTCAGTTACAGGCGGTGCAGCGGGGTTTCTGAATCCCGAATCCCGAATCCCGAATCCTGCTGCACACTCGCTACTCATCTCCGACCTGCATTTAAGCGCTGACCATCCGCACAGTATGGCGGCGTTCCGGCGCTTTATCGCAACGTCTGCACCTCAGGCTGAAGCCCTGTACATCCTGGGCGACCTTTTCGAATACTGGGCAGGCGACGATGATCTGCATGACCCGTTTCACCAACTGGTTATCAGCGCATTGCACAGCCTGCCCTCTACCCGTGTATACCTTATGCACGGCAATCGTGACTTGCTGATGGGCGAGGCACTGGCTGAGGCTTGCGGTGCAATGCTGCTGTCTGATCCGACACTGATCGATTTGTATGGCACTCCCACATTACTCAGTCATGGCGACCTGTTATGCACTGATGACGTCGAATACCAAAATTTTCGGACACATGTCCATTCACTTGATTTTACAAGACAATTTCTTGCCAAGCCACTGGCAGAACGCAAGACCTACATCGAACAATTACGCGCCCGCAGCGATACAGAGAAGCAAAGCAAAAGCAGCGCGATCATGGACGTGAACGACGCTGCGGTAGCTCACCTGCTGCGCGAATATAACTATCCTCGCCTGATTCACGGTCACACCCACCGCCCGAAACGCCACGAGCATGTGGTGGACGGGCATCTTTGCGAACGCTGGGTACTGGGCGACTGGAATCATCAGGGCTCGGCGCTGCGCGTTGATGCCAGCGGCACAGGATGGGAAACCATCCCGAATTAGCTCCTGATTCATATTACTGAAACAGGTCTGTCACTACAGCGAAATATTCACATGCCATCCTGCCGGCATGATTGCACAACCAGTCCGTTCAATTTTCCTCTCGGATATTCACTTAGGCACCAAGGCTTGTCAGGCTGACCAGTTGCTCGAATTCCTGAAAGCCTATTCATCTGAAAACCTGTTTTTACTCGGCGATATCGTAGACCTGTGGGCGATGAGCCGTGGCGGGGTACATTGGTCGCCCGACCAGAATACCTTTGTGCAAAAAATACTGCGACGTGCGCGTCACGGTGAAAAAGTATTCTTCATTCCCGGAAACCATGATGAGGCCATGCGCGAATATGTCGGAACCTCATTTGGCGATGTCATGGTGATGTCTGAACACATCCATACGGCCAATGACGGACGCCGCTATTTGCTGATCCACGGCGACGAATTCGACCAGGTCACGCTCCATCACCGGTGGGTCGCCATACTGGGAGATATCGCCTACAACCTGCTGGTACGCCTTAATATTTACCTGTCCTGGCTGCGACGCACCTTAAAACGTCCCGGTTACTGGTCACTGGCAGGCTATGCCAAGCGCCGGATAAAAACAGCGCTGACTTTCATTTTTGATTTTGAGGACTCCGTGATTCGTCACGCCCGCGAACTCGGCGTGGACGGTGCGATTTGCGGCCACATCCATTGGGCCATGATCAAGGAAGTCGACGGCCTGACCTACATCAATTGCGGCGACTGGGTGGATAGCTGCACCGCCATCGTGGAACACCTTGACGGGCGAATGGAACTGATCCGCTGGAACAACCATGTCAAAAGCGAAATTTCGTTACTAAATTGAATGTTGAATTTCAGACAGTTCGCAAGCAATTCCGAATAAAATCACTGCATGTGCGGCGCAAACATACGGTAATCGTTTCGCCCGTCACTCTTGGCGTGATACATCGCGATGTCGGCGTTGAGCAACAACAGTTTTTCCTCTTCGCCGTGCTCCGGGTAGACGGCAATACCGATACTGCCGGAAATACTGATCTCGTGGCCTGCCACGTTGAAAGGCTGATTCAGCGTATGCAGGATCTTTTCGGCGACCACAGTCGCATCCCGTTCGTGCTCTATGGTGGGCAGCATCACGACAAATTCGTCGCCGCCGATGCGCGCTACGGTATCAGATGCACGCACGCCCACCAGCAGGCGCTGGGCAACTTGTTTCAACAACGCATCGCCAATGTCATGGCCCAGGTTGTCGTTTACCGGTTTGAACCGATCCAGATCGAGGAACATCACCGCCATGTGCGTCTTGTCGCGTCGCGCCTTGATCACCGCCTGTTGCAGCCGCTCACTGATAAGTGCGCGATTGGGCAGTTCGGTGAGCAGATCGTAATGCGCCATGTGGCGCATGCGCTCTTCCATATTTTTGCGCCCGGTAATATCCGCGTGCGTGCCTATCATGCGCAGCGGTTTGCCGTCAGCCGTACGTGAGACGATCATGCCACGCGCCAGCACCCACTTGACGCTGCCGTCCCGACACAACACGCGGTGTTCGTTGTAATAGGCTCCGGTACGGCCCTGCAGGTACGCGTGAATGTCCTCGTCTACCTGTGCCCGGTCATCGGGATGAATGCGTTGACGCCACAGCTCTTCGTTGGCGGCGATATCCTCATCGGTGTAGCCCACCATTTCCTTGTAGCGCGCCGAAAAAACGACGGTATCGAGTTGTACGTTCCAGTCCCAGACGCCGTCACCTGCGCCTTCGAGGGCGAATTTCCAGCGCTCTTCACTTTCGCGAAGTGCGCGTGTGAGTCGCATGAAGCGCCACAGGATAAAACTAGTGAGTAAAGCACAGCCTAAAGCGAATGCCAGATCAAGGTTTAACCAACTCATGTATCAGCACCTCCGTGCAGTCCACAGGGATAGTGCATGCGATTGAGCATGAGACAGGACGACAGGAAGGGTGCGAATACGATCAAGGGATTACCGTGCATTTTAGGATGTGCAGAATACTGCACTGATTAGCTGATCTTTTCAACTGGCACGACCATATTCCGGTGTAACTGTCACAGCCGGCATGAATAATTTTATCTGCCTTATGGAATTGATTTAATTACCGATAATATAAATAACAGTGGAGAAAATCATGGGCTTGATCGGCAGCATCAAATATCTCAGCAACAGGTTTAGCGGACGAAAATCCAGCCAGGACGATGGGAAGCCTGCGCATAAAAACGGTGACAAGAAAAATCCGGAGAACGCTCCGCATTACCCGGAAGGCACCCGACTCGGCCAAAAATTAGACACTACCGCATAAAATTCAGAGCAGGATGCTTTTGATTGCCGCCATACACAACAGCGCGTAACCCGCTGCCAACAGATCATCGAACATCACGCCAAGACCGCCGTGCCAGTTGCTGTCAAAATAACGTATCGGCGGCGGTTTGACGATGTCGAAGAAGCGGAACAGGGCGAAAGCCAGCAGCGACCACTGCCACCCCTGTGGCGTGAAAAACAGCACCAGCAACATCGCCACAATCTCGTCCCAGACCATGCCGCCGTGATCCGCCACGCCCAGCGCGCGACCTGTGATATCGCAGACCCATACGCCGATCGCGAATGCCCAGATCAACACAAATATGAACAGCGCATCCGACAGACGCGGTGCGAGATACCAATACATCGGGAACGCGACCAGTGTGCCGAACGTGCCGGGTGCGTGACGCGCCAGGCCGCTGCCGAAGCCGAATGACAAAAAATGGGCCGGATGGCTGAACAGGAAACGCCAGTCAGGCTGGATTTTTAAATCACCTTCTGGCAATTTATCGGAAGTGGTCATAGCCGGCGCTCTCTAAAGTTATCGGGTTACCTGCCACATCGCGGACAATGCAGCCTTGTCCTGCGACAATATTGCCGATACAGGTCAATTGCAGAGCAAGCCGTTCACTGATGTTCAGCACGTCACCGCGGCGGCGGGCAGGCACGGTAAAACACAATTCATAGTCATCGCCACCGGACAGCGCGGATTGTTTTCCCAGCGGTTGATCAAGAAATCTGCGCAAACTCGCTGACACGGGAAGTTCATCAAAATTTACCCTTGCGCCCACATGCGAGGCATCGAGTATATGACCGAGATCGCCCAGCAAACCGTCCGAAATGTCGATCGCGCTGCTGGCAATGCCGCACAGCGCAAGGCCTAAAGCCACGCGCGGCTGCGGCTGATAGAGAGCCGTCGCACAGGCGGCGAAGTCGCTCGCAGACAAGGCCACCCGACCTTGCAGATGAGCCAGTGCCAGCGCTGCATCGCCGAGGTGCCCGGACACCCAGATTTCATCACCTGGTTGTGCGCCGCTGCGCCGCAATGCCTGCTTTGCTGCCACTTCACCAAAAATTGTCACGCACAGATTAAGCGGTCCGCGCGTGGTATCTCCGCCGACCAGTTCAACGCCATGCGCGTCCGCCAAAGCAAAAAATCCCGCACTGAATTTCGCAAGCCAGGCTTCATCAGCCGCCGGCATCGCAATCGCAAGGGTTGCCCAGCGCGGTGTTGCGCCCATTGCCGCCAGATCAGACAGATTGACCGCCAGCGTTTTATGCCCCAACAAAAACGGGTCCGTATCGGCAAAAAAATGCGTGCCACACACCAGCATATCGCTGGATACCGCCAGAACCTTGCCGCTGCTGACTTGCAGCAAGGCCGCATCATCACCCACGCCCAGCAGGGCGCCGGGTGTCGCGCGTGTGAAGTGACGCTGAATTAAATCGAATTCGGACATGGAGGCAGTCACTAGTTATTAGTCGCTAGACGTTAGTTAAAAGCCGCGTGGCGACAACACCAACTAATCGCTAACGACTAGCTACTTACGACTGTTACTCGCAAACTCCACTGCACGAACTTTTGGTGCCAGCTTGTCCAGCACCCCGTTGACGTACTTGTGGCCGTCGGTACCGCCGAAGGTTTTGGCCAGCTCGACCGCTTCATTAATAACGACTTTGTATGGCACATCCAGTTGCTGGGAGAGCTCGTAAGCCGCCAGCAACAGCACCGAAAATTCTACCGTGCTCAGTTCATCGAGCGCACGGTCAAGATAAGGCGTCAACAAGGTTTGTAATGCTTCGTGCTGGGTCAGCACCCCGCGCAGCAGCTTGGCGTACATGGGCTTATCGTAGCGCCCCAGATTCTTTTCGCCTTGCAGGTGATTTTCAATATCAGACGCATCCGTACCCGACACACGCCATTGGTAAATGCCTTGCAGCGCCAGTTCCCGTGCGCGATGGCGCGGACTTTTCAGCTGCGTGCTTTTAACCGGAGTTAACTCAGCCCCCGCACTCATGCCAGATCCCGCAACAAGTTGGCCATCTCAATCGCAGCCTGCGCGGCTTCGCTGCCCTTGACACTCACGCGCGCAAGCGCCTGATCGTCATTGTCCGTGGTCAGAATCGCATTGGCGATCGGCAAGCCGCAAGCCAGCTGCACGTCATTCACGCCACGAGCCGATTCATTGGACACCACCTCGAAATGATAGGTGTCGCCGCGTATCACCGCACCCAGCGCAATCAGTGCATCGTATTTTTCGCTGTCTGCCATGTGCAACAGCACGACAGGTATTTCCAGCGCGCCCGGCACGGTCGCGAGGGTGATGTCATCATCACAGACGCCCAATTTAACCAGTTCCGCGCGGCACGATGCCAGAAGGCCTTCGCAAACTTCCGGGTTAAAACGGCTTTGCACGATACCGATACGCAGGCCTTTGCCGTCCAGATTCTTTTCTACTTCTTTCATTGTCCTGCTCCTTAAATTCTTTAAACGGCTTTTGGTCCACGAAAGGCACGAAATTCACAAACAGATTCAAATAAACACCTAAACTTGACTTGCCACCAATTTAGCAGGCAATTAAGCAAACCTATCATGCTGATTCAAATAACTAATTTTGTAGAAATCTCTGCTTTGCCTTGAATATTTCGTGTGTTTCGTGTTTTTGCGAGTTATCGCCCACTGGGCGATATACCTGCGAGAATCATTTCGTGGACAGCTTTTTATTCGTGACTGGCGTAGCCTGTCACTTCCAATCCAAAACCTGCCATGCTCGGCATCTTGTGCGGAGTCGCCAGCAGGCGCATTTTGCCCACGTTCAGATCGCGCAATATCTGCGCGCCGATACCGTAGCTGCGCGAATCCCACTGCGCGTGATGTTGAGCGCTGGCATCCAGCGTTGCGCGCGCCAGCAGATCCTTTGGGGTCTCACCGCGATGTAGCAACACCAGCACACCTGCACTTGCCCCGGCTATCTTCTGCATGGCTTCATGCACACTGGTCGACTGATCCGGTGATTTCTGTTCGAGAAAATCCATCACCGACAACGGCTCATGCACCCGTACCAGCGTTTCATCAAGAGGGCTGATCTCGCCCTTCACCAGCGCCAGATGGGTGCGCTGCGTGGTCTTGTCCACATAAGTCGCCAGATCGAATTCGCCATATGCAGTCTGAACTTTCCGCATCGCGACACGTTCGACCAGTTTTTCATGCTGGCTGCGATGTTCGATCAAATCGGCAATGGTGCCGATCTTCAAACCGTGTATCTTGGCATACTCGATCAAATCCGGCAGGCGCGCCATTTCACCATCATCCTTGAGGATCTCGCAGATCACCGAGGCCGGGGTCAGCCCTGCCATCTGCGCCAGATCACAGCCGGCTTCAGTGTGTCCGGCGCGCACCAGCACACCGCCATTTTGCGCACGCAGCGGAAAGATGTGGCCCGGTTGCACGATGTCGGCGGGCACAGCGTTCTTGTCTGCGGCAGCCAGCACGGTACGCGCACGATCCCCCGCAGAAATCCCGGTCGTGACACCCGTTGCCGCCTCAATGGACATCGTGAAATTGGTTGCCAGTTGCAACCCGTTTTCCTGCACCATCAATGGCAGATTGATCTGGCGACAATGCGCTTCGGTCAGCGTCAGGCAGATCAGGCCACGGCCGTGTTTTGCCATGAAGTTGATCTTTTCGGGCGTGGCAAATTCAGCGGCAAACACAAGGTCACCCTCGTTCTCACGGTCTTCCTCATCTACCAGAATGACCATATTGCCGGCGCGAATCTCTTCGATAATTTCCTGTATTGGTGCGATATCTGTCATGCGAAACCTCAAAAATGGCAGAACGGCGCAGCATGCATTGCATGCGCCGCCCAGAAGATGTGCGATTATACCATTTCCATACACCGCCCAGCCCTCCCTGACCATGGATCACAGGCAATGACAACGACATCCGGCAACTGGTCCGCCAGGGTTACCCGCGAAAGTTATGCGCTCGACCTGGAAGAAGGCGTCTTCACGTGGGACGACCCGAAGCGAATCGCGCAGTCGCTCAAGCGCTCGGCAGACACCAGCTTACGCCGCAAGGCGCCGCCGTTCCGCTCAGCCATGTCCATGCTGGTGTTTTATATCAACCGCGCGGGCAAGCATCTTAATGAAAACCAGAAGCGCATTCTTGAGCAAGCCAAGGATGAATTGCGGGCGCTCTATGGAAAGGGCTGATACTCCGTTCGAAGTTCATGCGCTGTATGCGGCGTGTTCCGGGGTGAGGCTGGAATAATGCATAGATAATTTGGCATATTGTTTTAGCCGGGACAACGGCGTAGGGTGAGGTACGCCTTGAGTAAATAACAGACAACAGCTTTGCAGACAATTTCCGGGGGTTATATGTCAGAAAATAACAAAAAATCACTCGCCCGCTTTATAAATCCAACGGAACAGGATCTCTGGGCGAAATTGATGGAACTGCATGATGTACTGGATATTATCAAAAAACGCACAGATCTGAATGCAGACCAGGTTGAAATCTTAATAAAATGCTATGACAAACTGGATATGGCAAAAGAGGCGCTAGGCCCGAAGTGGAAAGGATTTCCATGGCTCCCTAACCTGAAGAAGCACTACAAAATATTCTGGAGTCTGGTGCATCGCGTCGATGAGGACATCATTTTACTGCTGCCTGATGACGAGGTAGCAAGCAAGGCTATCGATGTAGCAACCTTCTTCAGCATGAACATCAAGGAAGTGCGTATCAGGGAAGAGTGGCTGGGGGGTAGCGGTAAGCCAGGCAAGCTGAGCAACGCCATTGAAAAGTATAGTGCGGGAAAAGATATGCCGGGCAACCGGCTTATCATCAGGGAGGCGCTCAAGCTGGTCAATGACCTGATGGATCACAACTTCTGGATACTCTCGCTGAACAGTCTGGTGAGCATGCTAAGCGCGACGCTTCTGGGCATCGCCATGCTGGTGTTCTGGGTATGTGATTACCCTCTCCAACTGGTGAATTGGCCCGGCTCAATCAATGAAGTTTTTGCACCTCTCGCCCTGCTCGGGCTGATGGGAGCCTATTTAAGCAATCTAATCACCAGGGAAGACTTTTTGTTTGTGAAAGGCCCTTTCTGGCGTTACATGTTGCACTATGTCCTGTCCAAACCCATCATCAGTGCGTTTGCCGCCGTTTTTATCTATGTGGTTGAGCAATCCAGGCTGGTCTTTGCCGTAGTAACGACGGCCACGGTTCAATTACCGGCTTCCCAGCTTATTACCGTACATGTAAATCAGAATGCGGTAGGTTATGTCTACGCCATTCTTGCAGTAGCCTCGGGGTTTTCGGCGGATAAAATTCTGCGCAGCATGATAGATCGCGTACTCAAAAAGCTGGAAAAAACGGCGGAAAAGACAAAAGAGACGAAAAATGAATCGTGAAAAACGGCTTATTTATCGCCCCGTCCGACTTTTTTAGCCATTGTCTGCCGTCAACATGCGCTCCACGTAGCGTGCGATCAGATCGATCTCCAGGTTCACTCTTGAACCTGCCTTTAATTCATTCAGCGTCGTTACATCCAGCGTGTGCGGAATCAGGTTTACGTCAAACTCCGAGCCTGCGACCTGGTTCACGGTCAGACTGACACCGTTGATGGTGATGGAGCCTTTCACCGCGATATATTTAGCAAGCTGCTGCGGCGCACGCACTACAAGGCGCCAGCTCTCGCCAATATCGTTGAACGCCACCACCTCACCCACGCCGTCCACATGACCACTGACCAGATGACCGCCCAGCCGATCCGACAGACGCAAGGCTTTTTCCAGATTCACATGATTGCCCTGATGCTCCAGTCCAACCGTGCAATTTAGCGTCTCACACGAAACATCCACGGTAAATTCGCGGCCGTTTATTTCCACCACGGTAAGACACACGCCATTCACCGCGATGCTGTCGCCTATCTGCACGTCGTCCATGCCCAGCACTTCGCCCTCAACCGAGAGGCGCAAACCGCCCTCGCGATCTTCCGCCCGGGTGATGATGCCGACATCTGCAATGATTCCACTAAACACGATTAAACTCCTTTATCACGTCATTCCGGCGGAGGCCGGAATCCAGCTATAAATATATTTCCGCGTAGCGGACAAAAGCTTTGGTTGTCGCGCTTTGCGCGCGTTATTTGATCGACTGGATGCACGCCAACGCGTGTATGACGCCGTTGTTTGCAACACGTACCGTGATGCGCAAATCCTGGCCGACTTGACGCACATCCTTCCACACAAGATCAACGCGCTGATCAAGCGAGCTCAACTCGCCCAGACATGCCATGCCGCGCGCCATGTCACCCAGTAATTGAGGTGCTATATACAGCAACAGCTCATCCACCAGCCCCGCACGCAACAAAGCGCCATTCAGAACAGCGCCCGCTTCCACCAGCACTTCATTGCAGCCCCGCTGTGCAAGGTCGCGCAACATGGCGTTCAAATCCACCCGCCCATTACCATCCGGCAATACCACCACCGTCGCACCCGCACCCTGCAACAGGGATATCTTTCGTTCATCATGCAGCGCGGCATAGATCAGGGTGTTACCGCCTTGCAAGATGCGCGCACCCGGTGGCATGCGCAACTGGCTGTCCAGCACCACCCGCAATGGCTGGCGCAGCGTTTCTATCTCGCGCACATTCAATTGCGCATCGTCTGCCAGCACCGTATTGATGCCGGTCAGCACCGCACAGGAACGCGCACGCCAGTGTTGCACATCCAGCCTGGCTTCAGAACCGGTAATCCACTGACTGACTCCGTTCGCCAGCGCCGTACGTCCATCCAGACTCATGCCTGTCTTGCAACGCACAAAGGGTATACCGCGTGTCATGCGTGCAAAAAAACCGGCATTCAATTCACGTGCAGCCGCTTCCATCAAGCCACATTCGACCTCAATTCCGGCCGCACGCAGCGTTGCAATACCATTGCCTGATACCAGCGGATTCGCGTCTGTAGTTGCCACCACCACTCGCGCCACACCCGCCGCAATCAGCGCATCGGCACAGGGCGGCGTTCTGCCATGGTGACTGCAGGGCTCCAGCGTGACATAAGCGGTAGCGCCACGTGCCGATGTACCCGCTTCCCGTTGCGCATAGATTTCGGCGTGTGGTTCGCCGGCTCGTTTGTGCCAGCCGCTGCCAACAAGTTTTTCATCCCGCACCAGCACGCAACCGACGCGCGGATTCGGACTGGTACCGTACATCCCGCGTTCTGCCAGTCGCAGCGCCTGAGCCATCCATTTGCTGTCTTCTACACGGAACATTATTCAGACTTGTCGCCGGAGCGGGTGGGCGTAAGACGCACGGCTTTGACAGCATCGGCAAAATCACCCACATCCTGAAAACTCTTATACACCGAGGCAAAACGAATGTAGGCGACCTTGTCCAGTTTCAACAATTCCTGCATCACCAGCGCGCCCACGTGCTGTGAATCAACCTCACGCTCGCCCAGTGCATAAATTTTTTGAGTGACACTGTCTATCGCCGCATCAACCATTTCGGTTGAAACCGGTCGTTTGTGCAAGGCACGCTTGAAACTGGTACGCAGCTTTTCTGCATCGAAGTCGCAACGTATGCCGTTCTGCTTGACCACCTGCGGCATGCGCAACTCCACCGTTTCATAGGTGGTGAAGCGCTTGTCGCAAGACACGCAGCGACGGCGGCGACGTATGCTGTCGCCCTCCTCACTTTCGCGGGTATCCACCACCTGGGTGTCGTGACCTTTACAGAACGGGCATTTCATAGAAGAGTGGAAAGTGGAAAGTGGGAAGTGGAAAGTGGAAAGTCACCCTCCCACTGACCACTCCCTACTCTCCACTAACCGCTTTAGGCTCCGTACACCGGGAACTTCGTAGTCAGCTTCTTCACTTCAACTACGACGCGTGCGATAACGGCGTCGTCGTTCGGCGCATCCAGCACGTCGGCGATCAGATTCGCAAGCAGTTCCGCTTCCAGTTCCCCGAATCCGCGCGTCGTCATTGCCGGGCTGCCGATACGGATGCCGGAAGTTACGAACGGTTTTTGCGGATCGTTCGGGATGGCGTTCTTGTTGACGGTGATGTGCGCGCGCCCCAGAGCCGCTTCAGCATCCTTGCCGGTCAAATTCTTGGCTTGCAGATCGACCAGGAACACGTGGCTGTCGGTACGACCGGAGACGATACGCAAGCCGCGCTCCTTCAACACACGCGTCATCACGCGCGCATTTTCAACGACCTGGCGTTGGTACACCTTGAATTCAGGGCTTGCGGCTTCCTTGAATGCAACGGCCTTGGCCGCGATCACATGCATCAGCGGGCCGCCCTGCAATGCCGGGAAGATCGCCGAATTGAGCGCCTTCTCGTGTTCGGCTTTTGCCAGAATCAGGCCGCCGCGCGGACCGCGCAAGGTCTTGTGGGTGGTGGTGGTGACGAAATCGGCGATACCGACCGGGCTGGGATACACACCTGCTGCGATGAGACCGGCGTAATGCGCCATGTCGACAAACAAATACGCGCCGACGCTGTCGGCGATTTCACGGAAACGCTTCCAGTCGATCACCAGTGCATAAGCAGAGGCCCCTGCCACGATCATTTTCGGCTTGTGCTGCAAAGCCAGGGCTTGCACCTGATCGTAGTCGATTTCTTCTTTATCGTTCAGGCCATACTGGATGGCGTTATACAGCTTGCCGCTGATATTCACCGATGCGCCATGAGTCAGATGACCGCCATGGGCCAGCGACATCCCCAGAATGGTGTCACCTGGCTTCAACACAGAAACATACACCGCCTGATTGGCCTGCGAGCCGGAATGCGGCTGCACGTTGGCATATTCCGCGCCGAACAAGGCCTTCGCGCGATCGATCGCCAGCTGCTCGGCCACATCCACATATTCGCAACCGCCGTAATAACGTTTGCCAGGATAACCTTCGGCGTACTTGTTGGTCAGCTTGCTGCCCTGCGCTTCCATCACTGCCGGGCTGGTGTAGTTTTCAGAAGCGATCAGCTCGATGTGATCTTCCTGACGTTGGTTTTCATGCTGAATCGCGGCCCACAATTCCGGATCCGTGACGGCAATGGTGTTTTTATTTGAAAACATGGCAATTCCTGATAGAAAATTTTAAGGTCGCGAATTCTACCATGTGCCGACCATTTTCTGGCCGGGACTAGCCCTGCGGCTGGTTACTTTCTTTGCACGACCCAAGAAAGCAAGCCACTACCCATCTGCTATCGGGGAAGGCGAGCTTCTGCTGTCAAGACACACCCGACCTTCAAGGTGGAGCATCTGAGCGACTGCTTTACTGCTGACAGCAGACCCTCAACTTAATGGGAATTTTGAGTTTGAATGCCTGTTGATAACCCATTTCGGACGGTCGCTCACAGCAGGATTTTAGTAATGAATTCGGCAACAGCAGGAACGAGAACCTTCTTGGACAGCGCCAAGTACGAAAACATCAACAAGTAAGAGCCAACGGTTCCAAAATTGCGTCGTTGTAAAAACGTAGCTATATAAAATGGTGGGAAGAGTAATAGCCAAAATACAGGCAAGCCCACTATACATGCGGCTGCAAACACTATTGCAAATTCGGTATCGAAAATTGCTGAAATTCCTACAGCGATGACTCCAGCAAATGGTAACACCATCCCCCACCGATTTTTTCTTTCAAGCGGGATGTTAAGGCTTTGCGGTTCAATGCTCATGTGAGAAAACCTATAAATTGAGAGCTACATTCCAATGGACGTTGTTGGCAGATCAACTTCGGTTTGCTACAGAAACCAGTCGCTTAAGCTCCACCCAGTGACAGTCCGCTTCATGCCCTGAGGTTTTCCGTCAATTTATTTTATGTTTTATTTGACGCTGTTTCACCGAGTTGTTTTAGCAACGGTGAGCCACGGCGCCGCAATGCATTCAGATACCTTGATTCATCATACGGCGTGCGAGTTTGCCAACAGCGAAACAGGATCCGCATCCACTTAAAGGCTAACGCACGAATTGCCGTTTGCCGGGGACATCCCTTTTCGCGCTGCTGACGATAAAACGCACCCGCCCAATAGGATTTATTGATTGTTTGTGCCGCCCATTCAACGACGGTCTGCCGCAAAAATGTGGGACATTGCCAGCGCCAGTGCACCCAGCTCTTTTTGCCGCTGCGCTCTGTAACCGGAGCAATGCCGGCGTACTTCTGGAATTCGTCCGCTCCCTTGAAGCGATCCCGCTGCTCACCGAATGCAACCAGCAACCGGGGTGCAAGCAGAGCACCTGCGCCAGGCAGCGTACTGAACAACGCATAATCTGGCAGCGTTGGTGCGATGGCGGCAATCTCCTTGTCGTAGCGATCCAGAGATTGCAGCGTAACTCTAAGTAGATTGACCAGAATCTCCGCTTGTAAATGATGGGCAGTAATGACGGCTACATCACGAGTGAGCGGCTCAGCATTCTTGATGGAATTGATCCGTGTTTCAATGAGTTTAGGGAACCGCACATTGTGTTCGCTAAAAAATGCTTCCAGGCTCGCTTTTCTGGCCCGCTTGACTTGGAGCAGCGTCGGCCAGCGGGTCAGGAAGTCGCAAAATACGATGGTGTCAATATCGGCAAACCAGTCCAGTGCCTGCGGATAGTATTGCTTGAGCGTATTGCGCAAGCGGTTGGTAAATCGCGTCTTGTCGCCTACCAGCCGCCGACGTTGTTCAACAAGGTAGAGCAACGTGCGCATCTGTGCACTTTGCGGCCGGAGTGGATTAAGGACATCACGGTGATGTACCAGCAGTTCTAGCGCATATTCCGCATCGGTCGGATCATCCTTTGCCCGACTGGGTTTGAAAGCCTGACGGTATTTAGCCAATGTGGTTGGATTGACCGGAAAAAGTATGAAGAAATCGTACTTTTGCAGCGCATAGACGATGGGGCCCTTAGCCAGCTCCAATGCTACGGCAATAGTGCCACCGAAACGCTGGTGCATCGACAAAGCCCAATCCTCTATACCGTTCACGGTATGTGGAAACTGACCAAATTCTCGTTGTTCACTATTGGTTGGCTGCAAACAAAAATCATGTTTTGCATCCGCCCAATCAATGCCAATAAAGGCCGTGTAATTCTGCTGAGTTAGAGAGTTCATGATAGCCTCCCAAAGTGATAGAGTAACGACGTGGGACGTGCGTTGCTTGAGTTCTGCGAAGCAAATATAGCGAGCCGGTGTGACGGCAGACCCTGAGTATTCATTAACGAGCTCAAGCGCACCAGTGAATTCGAAGAAAAAGCGGTGAACATCAAGTGTTTAGGCACATTTATTCGTAATCCGCTGGTGCATGTCCCGCTCTCACTGACAGATACCTGCCAGCTATGATTATTATCATTGAAAACAGGACGGAAGGACTATAGATGGCACATAGCGGCCTGCCATTTCCGTTATATTTTTACATGCGCTCTTTGAGCGCCTCCCAATTTCCCCTGTGCGCCGCCGAAGATAGCCGCAAACAAGCGGTGTTTTTAGGCGAGCACTGTTCGAGTCCCGAGCGATGCAGACGCGAGGTCGAGTTGCGCAGCCCCGCTTGTTTGCGGCCTATCGAGGGAACGCCGAAGGCGCGGCAAACCGGGGGCGCCTTCTTTCGGCTACCTTTCGTGGCAAGACAAGAAAGGTAGCCAGCAGCCGGTCTGCCACCGGCAACTCAGGAGCCTGCGACGGTCATGCCTTCCAGCAGAATCGAGCCGCATTGCCTTGAGCCTTGCACCAGCACATCGGAGCCGACTGCTACGATGTTGCGATACATATCCTTGAGATTGCCCGCGATGGTGACTTCATGCACAGGATACTGAATCTCGCCGTTTTCCACCCAGAAGCCCGCCGCACCCCGTGAATAATCGCCGGTAATCGAATTGACTCCCTGCCCCAACAACTCGGTCACCAAAAGACCGCGCGTCATGGTCTTGAGCAGCCCGGCCAAAGCAAGGTCGCCGCAGCCGGAGGGTTGCAGGATCAGGTTGTGGTTGCCGCCCGAATTGCCGGTAGAACGCAAACCCAGCTTGCGCGCCGAATAGCTGCCCAGAAAATAACCGCGCAACACACCGTTTTCGACAATGTTGCGGCGCTGCGTTTTTACCCCTTCGTCATCGAAGGGACTGGAAGCCAGGCCCTTTTTGATATCCGGTATATCGGCAATCTGAATGTGCGAAGAAAAAACCGGCTTGTCGAGTTGATCGAGCAAAAATGACGATTTACGGTACAGACTGCCGCCACTCACCGCACCGACGAAATGTCCCAACAGACTGCTGGCGACAGACGCTTCGAGCAGTACCGGCACCTGCATCGTCGCAATCTGCCTGGCCCCCAAGCGTCGCACCGTACGTTCTGCGGCAATACGCCCCACTTGCCCGGCGCCCAATAAATCGCCCGAATTACGCGCTACGCTGTACCAGTAATCGCGCTCCATCGCATCGTCCTGCCCGGCTATGACCGAACAACTCAGGCTGTGGCGCGAAGTCGGATAGCCACCGACAAACCCCAGGCTATTGGCGAAAACGAACTGCGCTTCATGCACGCTAACCGTCGCCCCTTCCGAATTATGGATGCGCGGATCCGCATCTAATGCTGACTGTTCGCAATCTTTAGCCAAGCGAATAGCATCCTCCACCGGCAAATTCCAGGGATGATACAAATCCAGATCAGGGAATTCCCGTGCCAGACTGTCTTGTTCCGGTAAGCCTGAACAATCATCGATTGCTGTGTATCGGGCGATGGACAAGGCGGCGTCCACCGTGTCACGCACAGCTTGCGGGGAAAAATCCGACGTGCTTGCGTTACCGCGTCGCTGACCGAAATAAACCGTGACCCCCAATCCTTTGTCGCGATTGTATTCTATGGTTTCCACCTCGCCCTGGCGCACCGTAACAGCCTGACCAAAACCTTCAGAAACCTCAGCGGACGCCGAGGTCGCACCTTGCTTTTTGGCATAATCCAGCATGTCCTGCGCGATGTTGCGCAGACCGTCAGCCGAGTTTGAAAATCGATCCTGAGCCAGGGGATGTTGCGCAGACGACATAGGTTTGTTCATAACTTCAAGCTGTAAAATGACGAAAGGCGCTATCATAGCAGTATCTCATAGCCACATTGCATACCATGAACCCGCACGACGATTCAAAAGACAAAAAAAATCCTCTGTTTAACAATGAGTTAGACTCTATTCATCCGGATATACAGGATGATGACGCCGAAGACGAACAGGACGATCTTGACGAAGATGAACAAGACAGCCTGAACGAAGACGACGAGCAGTACGATCTGGACGACGAAGATCAGGAAGAAGATCAAGACGACGAGGACGAAGATGACGACAAAGTCGCGCACGCGCCAGCGAAGCCGCAAGGTCGTGGCCTGCGCAGCCTGCCCGTTGTTGAAGAGGAAGAAGAACTCCCGCCCAGCAAGACCAAGATAAAGAAACAGATGCACGATCTGCGAGATCTCGGTGAGGAACTGACAGAACTGGGAAAAGACCAGATCGCGCAGCTCGATATTCCGGAAATCTTGCGCGACGCGATACGAGAGATGCAACGCACCAAAACATTCGGCGCAAAACGCCGCCAGTTGCAATACATCGGCAAGCTGATGCGCGACGTGGACATCGCACCGATTATCGCCAAGCTGAACACCTGGAAAGGCACGTCACAACAACATATTGGCTATATGCATCAACTGGAACGCTGGCGCGAACGCCTTTTGGAAACTGACACCGCACTGACCGAACTGTTAACCGCCTATCCCGAAACTGATGTGCAACGCCTGCGCACATTGATACGCAATACGCTCAAGGAACGTGAAGCCGGGAAACCTGCCAAGAATTACCGCGAAATATTTCAGGTGCTGCGCGAGACCATAGCCGAACCGACATAAGATTCAGGATTCAGAAAACAGAAAAAAGGGGCAAGGGAACACGGTTCCCTTGCCCCTTTTAGCTTTTAATGCCGCGCTGCTTGATCCGGGTGTTTCTCAGCCACCATGCGATTGAGCACGTGCATCACATCGGTACTGTTTGCCTCGACCAACTCCATCTCGGAGATGATTTTTTCCTGAATCTTTTCATCGCGCTCCCAGCCACTATCGAGCAAAGCCAATGTCTTATGCACACCGCCATGTACCTTGGCATGCGGCTCAAGCAGGGTGCGATAGGAGGGCAGATCACCGAATATATCCTTACCCTGCCCGGCATACCACTTACCCATACGACAATTCAGATGATCAACACCGACGGTCTGGCGTAAATCGCTATCCTCCTGGCTGTTAATCAGGGCATATGCGCGTTGTTTGTAGATCACATGATCCACCTTGACCAGTGACGCATAACTCAAGTGCTGCGCATAGTTCGCACTGTTCAGTGTGATTTTTGCAGATTCATAGAACCGGCCAAACTTTTCCTCCAGACGGGTAATCACGCTCTGCGATGAATTGGCAATTTCGTGCATTTCCTCTGAATCCGTCAGCATCAGTGCCGCTTCGCCCTGCAGCATTTGCATCACGCGCCCGATAGATTCGGAAGCATTTTTGGTATTCTCGGCGAGCTTGCGCACTTCATCCGCTACCACCGCAAAACCCCGACCTGCTTCGCCGGCACGAGCAGCCTCAATCGCCGCATTCAATGCCAGCAGGTTGGTCTGATCGGCAATCGACGTAATCAGTCCGACCGCCTTGTTGATTTCCGCGCTGCGCGCATTCAACTGAGTGATGGCGGCATTGGAATTTTTAACGCGCTCGGCGATGCCGGAGAGACGTTGCACCACATCCTTAACAGAATGCTGGCTGGCTTCCGCGTCCTCGCTGGTACGCTGCGCCAGCTTCGCGAGTGCTTCCATACTATCGGTGATGATCTTCAAATCTTCCTGGGTGAAAGCCAGATTGCTCAACAAATTCTGGGTATTCAGGTGGTGGGCCTTGGACGACAGGTTGTCGCGCATCGCCGCCTTTTTCTGGCCCGACATCCCCTCCAGCAAAACATTCTGATTGGCTAATCCCGTCTTGAAGCCGCCATGCATCCCGCCGTTCATCGCGACTCGACTGAAATGCCCTGCCAGATTGGCGCGAAAACTGGTTTCCTGCTCACGAAAAAACGCACTCAACTGATCCAGCATGTCGTTCACATTCCAGCACACGATGCCGATTTCGTCTGTATCTGAAACATTGACAATGCGACTATTGAAGTGCCCTTGTGCGACATCCCTGATCACCGCATTCAGCTGACCAAGCGGTGCAAGCCAGCGCCTTACCAGCCACTGCCCGAAGGCGGAAAGTGCAACACCCCCCACCAGAAATACCAGCATGAATGCATCCACTCCGTGTAATGCGAAGCTGGTCAGTACGATCGCCAGGATTGCGATCGAAAATGACCATAGCAACACAGAGAATCTAGATTGCAAGGACAAGTTCATCATAGCTGAGACCCTTTTCATTCAATACATCGACTAACATTTTGGTGGAGGCGGCAATCGCGTTTGCCGCGCCGACTTTTTTCTCTTCTGCCAGCATCGCGGCATACAACCCGGTTACGGTCTGAATCCCGCTCATTTTGGGCTTGCGGCGCACCGAAAAATATCCTGTGATCTTTCCATTTGGATCGAACATAGGCGTCACATTGGTAAAAACCCAATAGAATCCGCCGTCTTTCGACATATTTTTGACATAGGCAAAACATTCTTCGCCAGCCTGAATCTTGTCCCAAAGCAGCTGAAACACGCCGCGCGGCATGTCCGGATGGCGAATGATATTGTGTTGGGTGCCGATCAGCTCGGCCTCGCTGTAACCTGAAAATTCGACAAAAATTCTGTTTCCATAGGTGATGCGCCCTTTGAGATCCGTCATGGAAACGATAAAATCATCCTCCCGCATCACTCTTTCAATCGAAGTTGGTGTTATTGACCTTTTCATTTCTTCCCCTGCCCTGTATTTTGGGGCTCTTATTATTCTAAACCGCAGTTTTTAAGCTATCGGCAAAATTGTATATATCTTTAATATTATCCTAACCTGTATGGTAATGGCTGGTTAAACAGAACAAAGCAACGAACAGGAGCAATACATGACCGCAATTCTTTCGCACATCGCCCTTGAATCAGGGAAAAATCCGCAATACAGCATCATCTGGCTGCATGGACTGGGCGCGGATGGACAGGATTTTGTGCCCATGGTTGACGAACTCAATCTGCCTGTCGCGGTTCGCTACATTTTTCCTCACGCCCCCAAACGCCCGGTCACCATCAACGGCGGGGTTGTCATGCGCGCCTGGTATGACATCGCCGGCGACAATATCGCCGCGCACCAGGATGCGGCAGGCATACGCCATTCGCAAACGGCAATCGAAGCGCTCATCGCACAGGAAGTATCACGCGGCATTGCAGCAGATCATATTTTTCTGGCCGGATTTTCCCAGGGCGGTGCTGTTGCACTCCACACTGGCTTGCGCCAGAGCGTGCCGCTGTGCGGACTGCTGATACTCTCGGCTTATTTGCCGGTGGCTGAGACGGCTCAGGCAGAAGCCTCGTCAAGTTCAAGGCAAACGCCCATCTTCATGGCACATGGCCGCAATGACCCCGTCGTACCCTGCGCGCTGGGTGTTGCCTCAAGGGAGAGTTTGCAATCGCTGGGATATAGCGTTGTCTGGCATGACTACCCCATGCAACACTCGGTGAACGACCAGGAACTGCGCGACATCGAAGCCTGGCTTAAGCACAGGATTGAGGATTGAGGATTGAGGATCGAGGATCGAGGATTTAAAATTGAGGAACCAGGATTCGGTAATCAGCAATTAACGGACTGATTCCTGAATCCTGAATCCTGCTTTTTAATATTCGTATTCGACCTGCATCCTGAAAGTATGATTGGGCGCTACTGGGCTTGCACCGAATAGCCAGGCGGCGTTGAACTTAATTGCCTGCCTGTTACCGAGCGGGAGTTTGCCGAAGATCGCCGGACCCATGCGGTGATTCTGCTCGGCCTGCTGGTACCAGTTATTCCATTTTCCAACCTCTCCCATTCCCTGCAAGCCAAATTCAAAAACGGGTTGCCATCGGTATTTTACCTGCCACTGGTAAGCGAGGTTGGTACTGAAAGGCACGCCGGTTTCATCCGCACGACCAAACGCACGCTCAAATAGCAGGTTGCCGTTCAACTGAAACTTACCAAACTCTGTTTGAAACAAGGGCCCCAACCTGAGTTCCCAGGGAACTTGGCTGGAAAGCGGCGCTTCCAGCTCGGTGATCAGGCCGATGTCCAGCGGATATTCGCCGGCTTCGGTGAGCTGAAATTTGTTTTCCCACTCGGCCAGCGTCGAATTCTGGGTGCCGTTGCGTTCCTGCTTCAGATAAACCTCGGTGAACCAGGATTCCGTAGCGCCATAACCGAGTCCCAGGCTGAAGGCTTGTGCGCTACCGCTGTCCACCGGGCTTGCCGTGCCGTATTTGACATCAATTTCACGCTCACCTTGAGCCACCGCAGGGGTATATACGTAATCGGCGGGGCTTGCAAATACAGGCAGGGTAAACATGCCCCAGATGAATAATGCTTTGAGAAGATACCCGGGAATTTTTTTCATGATTGTGCGGTGACCCGTTGAGAGCGTGCAGCCCATTTCATTCCAAGCGTGATGGCGAGCAGCACAGCGACGAAAAACACCAGCTGCATGCCGGCCGGGCGTGCGTCATAGCCGATCAGGCTGTGCAACAACATGCCCGGCAATCCGTTCTGCGGCAGCGCGGACGATGTGTCCCACAAAGGTGCAGCAAGACCGGGCAGCAAGTCAGCCTGAATCAAAAAATGCGCGGCCTGGGATGCCATGCCTGCGGCCAACATCAGCACTAACACGCTGGTGGTGGAGAAAAACCAGCGCAACGATACGCGCAACAGTCCGGCATAAATCGTATAGCCAACTGCGATCCCGAGTGACATACCGATCAGCCCGCCGACCATCATTGAGGACCGCCCCCCGCTCTCCGATGCGGCGATGCCGTATAAGAACAGTACGGTTTCAGACCCTTCACGCAACACAGCAAGCCCTACGATAAGAAACAGTACCGAGCATGCACGGCGTCCGTCGCGTATTTCACAGCCTGCCGAGCGCGCGTTGGCGGCCAGCGCGGCACCATGCGACGACATCCAGATGTTATGCCAGGCCAGCATCAGCACAGCAATCCCGAGCACGGAGGCGTTCATAATTTCCTGGCCCAAGCCACTGGCCAATGCGCCGATAACATCAGTGAACACGGCGACCATGCCGGCACCTGATAGTCCGGCCAGCAGGCCTGCAACCAGCCAAAGCCTGCTGCCTGCAATATTGCGCGTGGCCGCGGCGATGATCCCGATAATGATGGATGCTTCGAGCACTTCTCTGAAAACGATGATGGCGGTTCCAAACATGACAATTTTCTCCTATCGTACGATGATGGTGCCTTTGGCTGTGGCTTCATGAAATTCGCCGCCGAACGTGTAGCTGCCCGAATCGAGCGGCCCGATGTAGAGCTTAACGCTGCCGCCTGCGGCGATCATTTTTTCCCGGTTTAACGCATGACTTTCGAATTCCTCAGGCGTTGCATCCTGATTCTCAATCAGCAACGTTAGTTTTTTGCCTGATGGAACGGTGAGTTCATTCGGTTGAAAGCGATGGTCTTTGATCACCAGGGTATAGTCGGTATCAGCGGCAAGCACTGCGAACGGAAACAGCAATGTGATAAGAAAAAATTTTTTCATGTCCATCCTTTGTCGATTTAGTTTGCGAATGATAATCGTTCTCATTTGCGATTGCAATCGTTTTCAGGCATGATTAGCCACAGTTAATCGGGAGACGTTACATGCACCAACCAGAACATCTGAAAAATGTCGGCCTGAAATCCACCGTGCCGCGACTCAAGGTCTTGAGCCTGTTTGAATCCGGCCGGGGGCGCCACATGAGTGCGGAGGATGTGTACAAGCTTTTATTGGCAAGCGGTGATGACGTGGGACTGGCAACGGTTTACCGCGTGCTGACCCAGTTCGAGCAGGCCGGATTATTGGTGCGTCACTATTTTGAAGGCGGCAAATCGGTTTTTGAACTCAACCAGGGCACGCACCATGACCACATCGTTTGCCTGCAATGCGGTCATGTAGAGGAATTCTATGATGCAGCCATTGAGGCGCACCAGGAAAAAGCCGCCTCCGAGCGCGGCTTCCAAATTCGCGATCATTCGCTTTATATTTATGCCGATTGCACCAAAGAATCGTGCCCGAATAAATGATTCAGCAGCGAGGTGAAGGGTGAAGGGTGATGCCGCAGGGGCATTCCCACGAAACAACGGAGCTGAAACTCCTGTTTCTGAGTGAAATGGTGAAGGGTGAAGGGTGAAGGCTTTAAATTGTAACAAGCTGATTAATAACGGCAATTTAAAATTATCTGACGCTCTGGCTGAATCCTGAATCCTGAATTATCAATCCTGCTTTTCCGCCTCTTCCTGCTCGATGACGCGAAAACTGGCCAGGTCATAATCCAAACCATTTTCCTGCAATTGAGCGGGTATCATCAGATAATTCTTGCCCGCAAAACAAGTTTTCAGACTGCGCTGCATCAGAAACGTATCGGGCTGCATCAATAGCCTTACCGTTCCGTCTTCAATACCGGAATGCAACCACAGCGCAGACTGGTCATTTTCGAATCTGCCAGCCGCGCTCTGCTGTAAAGTCACTTCGGAAACCTGGTTAGCCAATGTCTCCACGCCTACTTGCAAGCGTCCCTCTGCGTCGCGCAACATACGCCGTACAATAGCCACGCCCGGTTTTTGAACAGCCGCAGTTTGTATTCCCAGCAGAGTGCCTATGCACAACCCCTCTGCTCTGCGATTCGGCAAGACGGCACAAAAACCGCTGGAACTGACATTTTCAAGCACCCACTGCATGGATGGATAGTCGACCACCGATTGTCCGCTGCAAAATCCGAGCACGTTCTCGAAGCCTGCCACCACATCGATGACCGTACTCAGTGCCAGCCGTTTATTCTGTCGCACCGGTGGATCGATGAGATAGGTCAGGATGTGCTGCGCTGCGTCAAGCACCGATTCCGCCGCAAAAGTTCCGCCCAAATTGAGTTCCTGGGGAACAATATTTTTCTTCAGTATTTTAATCAACGCCTCCAGCCTGACCTGCATATCTGCCGGGCAGATATAGCGCATCGACGTATGCAAGGCAGCTTCCTGACTAATTCGCACCGGAGTTGACGGATGAGCCAGATCAATACCGAACAACACTTTCCCGGTCGGACGGGCACTTATTTCGAGCGTATTGCCGTATTGGGCAATGAGGCGTTCGGCAAGGTGCATACTCTGCGGATTCAGGGAATTTATCCCGCAGGAATACCACGCCACCAATTGTCCTGCCTCACTCTTCACGGTGGTAGTGGATACCAGGGTGGGGTATAGCTTCAGGGAAACATCCAGATATTGTTGCTGCTCGGCATGCCCGCAGAGCTGCGCGAGATGATGCCAAATCCTGTCATCATAAGGGCCGTAATGAGCTGCGGCATATTTCACCTGTTCGCGCATCAAGCACACCGCACGCGCCACCATCAGAGGCAAGTGCACTTTTATCGCAGCAGCACCTTTATCAGCATTGCAACACCGGTGAATCATCGTCAGATAAGCAGTAACGGTATTGTGGTAAAAATTACCCATCGCCTGACGCAGACGCCTTCCATGATAGGTATTCATGTCAGGCAGCGTAAAATATTCATACGCCAATTTTCTCGCATAAGGCTGAGCCGTTTCATCCAGCAGACACAACACCGGAAACTGGTCGGCCAACCTGAATTCTTCACTAAGGGCAACGGACTCAATCCAGGCCGTCAACTCTGTCACCAATTTGAATGCATCGTTCCGTGAAAGATCATTGAGCAACGCCTGAGTCCGTTTGATATCCTTCATGGGATGATCGCTTTTCTTGCCAAACAATTTCGCAAACATTCTCTAGCCTTTGCCTGATTTACTTGATCCGAACTGTGTGACTATCATCAACCCGTGGCAATATAACCACATATACACTCATTATGTACATTCCTGGCAACCTATGATTCCCTGGCTAACCGATAACGCACCATTCCCGCCAGTCACTCAGGCCTTGCGCGAACCCAACGGCCTGTTGGCAGCAGGCGGCGATCTGAGCAGCGCACGTTTGCTGGAGGCATATCGTCACGGTATTTTTCCATGGTTCAGCCCAGGCGATCCTGTGCTGTGGTGGAGTCCTGATCCACGCATGGTACTGATCCCGGATGAATTCAAGTTATCCGACTCGCTCGCCAAAATTTTGCGCAACGGCGCTTTTGAAGTACGCACCGACACCGCCTTCGAACAGGTCATGCGCGCCTGCGCAGCACCACGCGGGGAACAGCCGGGCACCTGGATAGATGAGCAGATGATTGCGGCATATTGTGCGCTGCACCAATCGGGCTATGCCCACTCGGTTGAAACCTGGCTGGATGGCAAGCTGGTAGGTGGCTTGTATTGCGTTGCCATCGGCCAGATGTGCTATGGCGAATCCATGTTCAGTCTGGTTTCCAACGCCTCGAAAATTGCACTGGCACATTTGACCCGACAAATGCGACACTGGCAATCAGGCTCATCGACCTTGATGATAGACTGTCAGATGTATACGCCACACTTGGCCTCATTGGGTGCCAGACTAATTCCGCGCGAAGAATTTATTGGCCGGCTCGAAGAATTGGTAGAGAAGAATGGACAATTGATAATTGATAATTAAAAATTGAAAATTGAAAATTGAAAATTGAAAATCACTACAATAAACGATTCTGAATCCTGAATCCCGAATCCCCGATCCTGATTTTAAATGAGTTCACTCAACGACATACCGATCTCCGCGCTGCATTTTTACCTGACCGCACCCTATCCGTGCAGCTATTTGCCCGACTTGCAGGCGCGCTCACAGGTCGCCACGCCCAGTGTCCTGATCAACACGCCGCTCTATTCTCAACTGGTTCGGCACGGCTTCAGGCGCAGCAGCACCTACATCTACCGGCCGCGCTGCGACGATTGTTGCGCTTGTGTGCAAATGCGCGTGAGGGCTGCGCAATTCACACCGAACCGGTCACAACGCCGTGCCTGGGCGCAACATTTGCAACTGGAAGCCACCCTGCACCCGTTGCAGGACAAAGCTGAATATTACGATCTGTATCAGCGCTATCAGCGTGCGCGCCACCCGGATGGAGGCATGGACAATGACGATCGCGATGCCTATAAAACTTTTCTTTTGCAAAGCCATATCGATACACTGCTGGTAGAATTCCGCGATGAAGGCATATTGCGCATGGTCAGCGTGATCGATCTGCTGGGCGACGGACTGTCCTCGGTGTACACTTTTTTTGAGCCTGATTTACCGCGCGCAAGATTCGGGGTTTACAACGTGCTGTGGCAAATCGAACTATGCCGCAAGCTCGGTCTGGATTATGTCTATCTGGGTTACTGGATTAAGAATAGCCGCAAAATGTCATATAAAACCCAATACCAGCCGGCAGAAGGTTTACAAAATGGCCTGTGGCAGGCGCTACCTGCCTGATAATTGATAATCAAAATTATTCCATACAAATTTCAATAACATCAAAATGTTATACGAGAAGTTAAACAGAAAGAGCACATGAAGACACGTCTGGGAATTTTTATTGCAACGCTGCTGCTGATGCCGCTGGCAGGTCTTTTTTTGAGCGGTGCCCAATGGAGCGATCTCGTTAGCACATCGTCTGCGAGTGATGACGCCATTCCAGCGACGCTGCGAACCAGCATAATGCTGCTGGTCTACGTGCTGCTCATCAATCTATTTATCAAACGCCTCACCGGCAACAGCCCGTTCAGCGCTCAGAAAAACTATTTCATAGGCGTGAGCATCGCCAGTGTCGTGCTGTGCGGGCTGCTCAGTTACCTGAATCTGTTTGTGGCAAGCTGGACGGTACAACAAGACAATTCGCTGATAGTGCAGATCTTGCTCTACACCCCGTTGTTCGCGCTGTTAGCCCCCGCCGTACTGGTCACCCGAGCTCTGCTGGGCAGTTTCCCCGGCCTGCTAAAATCTCTCACCTTTCGTGTCACGTTCCCGGCTACCGGCGGTGAGACCTTGGCGCGCATTCTCATAGCCACAGCGGTATTCGGCTTATCAGGCGGAGCCGCATGGCCGGCCAAATTATTCTGGTTGCTGTGGGCTTCACCGCTCCTGCTGCTGGTTGCTCTGCAATTTTTATGGCATGAAAGCTCGATATTCGCAAGAGTGAAATCGGGAGACTGGGGTCGCATCGTATGCACGGCGCTGTCAGGCATCGTTGTCGGCAACCTCGCCGTCATCAGTTATCAGGCAAATGCCAGCCTGGACATTAATCTGCCTAATATATGGGTGGCACAAGCAGGCCTTGCCCTGTTCGGCCTGACGTGCCTGCAACTTTCCGACGTGATTGCGGAAATCTGGCGCGGCAAGTCGCGCACTGCAATGTTTCAACAGAAGAAAAAATTCCCTGTCCCAGTCGTCGTCAAGAAAAGTTAACAAGCAGGCGTAAGTCGCTAGTCGCTAGTCGCTAGTCGCTAGTCGCTAGTCGCTAGTCAAAAAATTAAATCTCAGCTCATGAAAGTTTAACCATGTATTCTTTGCTCCGCCCGGCCATCTTCCAGCTCGATCCGGAAACGGCTCACCATCTCACCTTAAATGGTCTGCAAGCCGCGTACTCATCAGGTTTGAGCGGCCTGCTAAAACCTTCCATACCGGATGATCCGCGTAACGTAATGGGACTGTCTTTCCCCAATCCTGTCGGACTTGCTGCGGGGCTGGACAAGAACGGTGACTGCATCAACGGTCTTGCCGCACTCGGCTTTGGCTTCATCGAAATCGGCACCATCACGCCACTGCCACAACCCGGCAACCCCAGGCCGCGCCTGTTCCGCCTGCCAGAGGCAAGCGCCATCATCAATCGCATGGGCTTCAACAACGACGGCGTGGACGCGCTGATAGCGAACGTGCAACGTGCGAACTACCGGGGTATTCTGGGCATCAATATCGGCAAAAATGCTGCGACACCGATCGAAAACGCCGCCAGCGACTACCTGATCTGTTTGCGAAAAGTGTATGCACACGCCAGTTATATCACCGTCAACATCTCATCTCCCAACACCAAAAATCTGCGCCAGTTACAGGATGAAGCGGCGCTGGACGACTTACTCGCGCAGTTAAAAGCAGAACAACGAAAGCTGGCCGACCTGCATGGCAAATATGTGCCCATCACCCTGAAGATCGCACCGGACATGGAAGGCGAACAAATCACACAAATATCCCGCCTGTTGATGCAACATCACATCGACGGCGTGATCGCCACCAACACCACACTGTCGCGCGAAGGGGTTGAAAACCTGCCGCATGGCAATGAGACCGGTGGTCTGTCCGGCGCGCCGGTGAAGGACAAATCAACTTATGTGATCCGCCAGCTAGCCGCCGAACTGCAAGGCGCGCTGCCGATCATCGGCGTGGGCGGCATATTGAGCGGCGCGGATGCCGCCGAGAAAATTGCGGCAGGCGCAGCCCTGGTGCAAATCTACAGCGGCCTGATTTATAAAGGCCCGGCGCTGATTAGCGACTGCCGTGCTGCGATACGTTCAATGTAAATTGAAGCCTGTCCGACACACGCGGGCAGGTGTTTTTCAGCAGACCTTAGAAAACGCCGCAGAGCCAAATGGATGATTACAAATCATCAGGGGAATCGACCAGTTGATGGCGGATAGCATAATGAATCAATTCCGCACTGCTGGTCATTTTCATCTTTTGCAAAATTCGCGTTTTATGCGTACTGACCGTTTTTATGCTCAATGACAGCTCATCGGCAATGCCGCCGATCGGATCGCCTGAAACGATCATCTTGAAAATCTGAAATTCCCGGTCGGAGAGCAGCGTATGGGGCGCGGCCTCGTGATTGCCACCCAATTCAAGCGCCAGCCGTTCCGCTACGCCTGAACTGATGAATACCCCGCCGCCAGCCACTTTACGAATCGCTGCAACCAGTTGATCCGTCGCAGTTTCTTTGGTCAGATATCCGCGTGCTCCGGCTTTCAGCGCGCGAACCGCATATTGCTCTTCCTTGTGCATACTGAGCACCAGTATCGCCAATTTCGGCATAGAGGCTTTGACCATTTTAATCAGCTCAATCCCGCTCCGGCCGGGCATGGACATATCCATCAACAGCACATCAAACGGCTGCTCGCGTATTTGTGCAAGCGCTTCCAGGCCATTGGCCGCCTCCCCCGCGACGTTGAAGTCGACAGGCTCGGACAGCAATTGCTTCAAGCCGCTCCGGACGATGGCATGGTCATCCGCAATCAGTATCCGGATCATCCTAAAAACCTTTTTTTATCCACGAAAAGCACGAAAGACACCAAATAAATAAAAATCTTATTTATGGACAGTAACTCACCCGCAAGGTGAAGATCGAAATCGCGGCAGCTATTTAATTTTTGGCGAACTTTGCGAGTTGATGCATATAGGGCATCATCCCTGCTTACCCAATTTCGTGTTTTTTGCGAGCTTTCGCTTCGCAGCGAAATGCCTGCTAACCCAATTTCGTGTATTTCGTGGACAAATGATTTTTCTAGGATCATTGCAATTCTCCGGAAAAATCGGCTGACCCGGTTGGAATGACAACCTCCACGGTAGTACCCTCCCCCGGAATACTCGACAAGCTCAACGTCCCGCCCAGACCGTGAGCGCGTTCGCGCATCCCGATAACACCGTAGGAATCACGTTTCCTGTCATCGGCAGCTGATATGCCTTGCCCGTCATCTGACACAAGCAGCGACAGACTGCCATCCTGACATTTCAGCGAGATCAGCACCTGTTTTGCATCCGCGTGGCGGGTAATATTGGTCAGGCATTCCTGCACAATCCGAAATGCGGCGGTAGCAACTTCCGGGCGCAAATTATCATCCCACGGCTCCCGGCTCATCACCAGCCGAATACCGCCCCCCGTCCGCTCAGCAAACTGTTCGGTCAGCCATTCAACTGCCGCCGCCAGCCCCAGGTCATCCAGCATCACAGGTCGCAAATCCGCAGCCGTCCTGCGCATCGCATCCAATGTCTCGTCGATCAGCTTGTTCAGGTCATCTGCCTTCTGCAGTACCTCCGGCTGCTCTTTGGGCAGTTGGTTTATCAGCCAGCCTGCATCCAATTTGATCCCCGTCAGCATTTGCCCCAGTTCATCGTGCAACTCCCGCGCAATCCGCGTTCGCTCTTCTTCGCGCACGGTTTGTAAATGGGTCGTCAGTTCGCGCAGCTGTTTGCTCGATTCGAGCAAATCCCACTCGGCCTGCTTGCGCTGGCTGATATCCTGAAAGGCGATCACGGAAGCTACGGCCTTGTCACCCTCCATGATCGGAGTAGCGACAAAGGACACCGGCATCGGCGAACCGTCCTTGCGCCAAAAAACATCATCTTCCGTCCTGCACACGCCGCCGCCCGTCAACATCCCAAGCCCACCGCAGGCAGATTCCGGCAAAGGCGTGCCATCCTGATTCAGCGAATGAATAATCCGGTGCACTTCCAGGCCGGACAACTCGCACGCTGTCCATCCCAGCAAGCGCTCAGCCTCCGGGTTCATGAAAATGAGCCTCCTGCAATCATCCAGGACAAGCACACCTTCGCCAAGAGCCGATGTAATGCCATGCAACAGTTTTTCGTTCGCCCGTAGCGCGTCCAGTGCTTGACGATGTTCCCGCCGCACGGTCGCATCCTGCAATTCGCGTACGATTACCGGGACCAGCCGTGCGAGCTTGTCTTTCATGACAAAGTCACTGGCCCCCTCTTTCATCAGGGCGACAGCGCTTTCTTCGCCGATGCAGCCGGACACGATGACAAAAGGAATGTCTGCATCCGCATCGCGCAGCACCGTCAAGGCGGCGCGGGCACTGAATCCGGGCAGATTAAAGTCGGAAATCACGATATCCCAATTTCCGCCCGGAAGCGCATCGCGCATCGCGGCCTCCGTCTCCACTCGTTTGCAGACGACGTCAAAACCGCCCTCATTCAATTCGAGCAAGACAAGATCGGCATCATCCTGGGAGTCTTCAACCAGCAGGACGCGCAATAATTTACATGGGAAAGTCATTGGTGCGATGTGGTCACCGTTTGATTTAACACCAGCCAATACAGCCCGAGCTGTTGTACGACCTCGGTGAACTGGAGGTAATCCACCGGCTTCTGGATATAGCTGTTGGCGCCGAGTTCATAACTCTCGACAATATCCTTCTCCTCCTTGCTGGAAGTCAGCACAACCACGGGCAGCAGCTTTGTCCTCTCATCGGCGCGCACACGGTACAACACCTCCAGACCATCCAGCTTTGGCAGTTTCATGTCGAGCAGAATCACCTGCGGCACCTCACTGGCATCACGATCAGCATACGCACCCGTTAAAAACAGGTAGTCCAGCGCTTCCTGCCCATCCCGCACGACGACCAGCTTGTTGGCAACCCTGCATTCCTCAAAAGCCAGCCGGGTCAACTCTTCGTCATCCGGATTGTCTTCCACCAATAAAATGACTTTCTTTTCCATTTTTCTCTCTATCTTTCCCGCATTCTTTGAGGCAGCGTAAAGTAAAACGTCGCTCCCTGGCCTTCTTTGGCTTCCGCCCATACTCTACCATGATGCCGGCGAACGATGCGCTGCACCGTTGCCAGCCCGATCCCGGTTCCCTCGAATTCATTCACACCATGCAGACGCTGAAAAGCGCCAAACAATTTGTGCGCATAGCCCATGTTAAATCCGGCGCCATTATCGCGGATGAAAAAAGCGCTTTCCCCGTTGCAATCGCAGATACCGAATTCAATTTTCGCGTCTGCTTGTTTTCCGGTAAATTTAAAGGCGTTGCCCAGCAGATTATTGATGACAATGCGCAGCAAACCGGGGTCGGCACGTACGATCAATCCTTCTTGTACGGTGAACTGCACGACCCGTCCTGGATTGGTGTTACGCAGGTCATCCGCCACCTGTTCCGCGATGGCGCTCAAGTCGATCTGCTCTCGTTTGAGCGGACTGCGCGTCACCTGCGCAAGCCGTAACAAATCGTCGATCAGCTGCCCCATGCGCTGGCTCGCCCGGCGCACGCGCTCAAGATAATCTCGCCCGGTATCATCCAGGCTGTCGTGGTATTTTTTTGACAATATCTGGCTGAAGCCGTCGATGCTGCGCAACGGAGCCCGCAAATCATGGGAGACCGAATAGCTGAATGCCTCAAGCTCCTGATTGACTACTTCCAATTGATGGGTGCGCTCCCGAACCCGATTATCCAGTTCAAGGTTGAGCTGATTGAGTTCACTTTCCACCTGCTCCCGAAGTTTCTTCCCGGCAAACACATCCAGCGCGAACGAGACGTCAGCCGCCAGTTCAAGCATCGATTGAATAATATCCGGCGTAAAGAAATTGATCTCGCCGGCATAAACGCTGATTGCACCGACGACTGCGCCCGACTCAAAGATAGAGAACACACCGGAAGCCCGGTAACCGCGCTGCAGCGCCTCATCCCGCCACGGCTGCATCTTCGGGTCGTTTTGTATGTCCTGGCAAACGCCATGAGTCCCGTTGCGCAGCGCAGTCGCCGTCGGCCCTTCGCGGGTCAGCTCATCGTCAAGCCGGATATGCAATTTCGCCAAATAGCCCTCTTCCACGCCGGCGTGCGCCACCGGCACGACCTGCTGCTGATCCAGCATACCGATCCAGGCCAGGCGAAAAAGTCCCGACTCGACCGCCACACGACAGATCGTCGAAAACAGCCCGCCCCTGTCATGGGAGCGCACAATCGCCTCGTTGACCTGGCTCAACAAACGGTATGTCCGGTTCAGCCGGGCAATTTCCGCTTCCTTTTGCTTGCGCTCGGTGATGTCGCGGGCAAAGCCGGTGGTGCCCAGCACGCGGCCGTTCTCGTCGATGACCGGCGTTTTGAAGGTTTCTGCCCAGTGCATCTTATCGCCATCGAGCGATGCCTCCTCGATATGTTTCTGCTGACGCTGCGCCATTACCTCAGCATCGTCCCGGCGATATTTCTCTGCCAGCGCTTTTGGCCAGAGATCGAAGTCATTCTTGCCAATGACCTGCTGCGCATTTTTTAGCCGGACATAACTGGCATACGTGCTGTTCACCTTGATATAGCGGCCTTCAGTATCCTTGAACCAGGCCAAATAGGGTGAATTGTCCAGTATCGCTTGCAGGTTCAGCTCGCTGACCTTGTAGGCTTGCGTCATGCGCTCAGCCAGGCTGACGGCATGCCTGCGCGAGCGCTCCTGCCCCCGTACACTGAAGAACAGCAGCAAGCTGATGAGCGCGCCCATGAACAGGATGATCACGGGCGACTTTCTGGCTGCCTGAGTGTCGAATGAAGGCAACGATAACGCAGACACCGTCCACGGATGCCCGCCGACAGAAATCAATGTTTTGCTGGAGAAGTCAGCCGCCTTTTCATGATTGCTGTGATCCTGCCAGGCGCTCTCAAACATCAGTGAAGACGCGGCCACGCCATCGCCATCGTAAATATGAATGTCCAAATCAGGCAGGCGTCTGCCGACGACACCCTCCATCAGATCGTTCATCCTGAACGGACTAAAAACATAGCCCAACAGTGCCGCACGCCGCGCCGCCGGGGTAGCATGCGGCTGCCCGTTTTTATATACCGGGAAATACATCAGAAAGCCATACTGCACTTTTTTATCCGTTTCCTGCACCAGAATCACTTTGCCGGTAATGGCTATTTCGCCGGTGTCGCGGGCCCGTTCCATGGCCGCCCGACGCGACGGTTCCGAAGACATGTCATAGCCGAACGCCCGCAAATTGCGCCCGGAAAAAGGTTCGAGATAGACGACGGGGGTGTATTCGCTGCGCGGCCCTGCGGGTGCGATGGTATAGCCGGGAAAGCCCTCTGCTCGAACATGAGCAATATGTGCATCTTTTTCATAGTCAACAATGCGTCTGGCAAAGCCGACCCCCTGAACACCGGTAAGCTGCTGGTCGATTTGCAGCGCAGTCATATAGGCACGCCATTCATCGCGTTTGACATTCCCCGATGCCGCAAACAACGCCGCCCCGCCCCGCAACACATACTCATAGGTATGCAAGCGCTGCTGAATTTGCGCCACGACATCGCCACTGCGCTCATCAAATTGTGCCCGTGCGACTTCATGCCCGTTGTGCTGGACGATACGCCAGCTAAAGGTCGTCGCGGCAAGGGATGCAAACAGAACCAGCCATGCGATCCATGAACCTGGCACGCGCACGCGGCCAAGCAGCGAGATAGCAGCGCTGGCGTAACCGCCCTTCACTCGGGACGACGAGGGAACATTCGACATAGAATTTGGTTTTTAATTGAGTCGCATAACACGCTGGTGTAACTGCTGAACCAACCCGGAATCAGGAGTCTCGCTATCCTCTTGATTTTATTGCTGCCGCACCGCTGTTTTTCTACGCTAAACACCTTCATGGCGAAACCTGCGGACTATTGCATAGCCGCGCCAAAAACTCAATCTCAAACTCGCTGCCGACCGCCCATGTCGTCCATATTTTTTGAACCAGACATGTTTTAATCAATCTCTGTCGTAATTAGCTGTTGATAGCAATGCAACACAACCCTTCGCGCCAAGACGCAAAGACGCAAAGACGCAAAGAAACCATGAACAACATAGTTGTTTATCTCCGATTCAATACTTGTATGTTTTTGAACAAGATATTGATTTTGCGAGTTTTTGCGAGTTGATGCACGCTGTGCATCATCCCTGCTAACCCCAATTTGCCCACGGGGCAAAATCCCTGCGTGAATCTCTTGGCGTCTTTGCGGCTTGGCGGCTTTGCGCGATCAAATACGGTTTTTTAGCGCGACCGGCTCACTGTTGCGGCGCACTTCATCAGCACGGCGAGATCGTCCGCTGCCATGGGCTTTCCATAAAAATATCCCTGCACCTCGTCGCAACCATTGCGCTGCAAAAAATCAGCCTGTTCCTGCGTTTCAACCCCTTCGGCAATCACCTTCAAATTCAGGTTATGCCCCATACCGATGATCGCCCTGACGATCCCGTCATCATGCGTACCCTCCTTGTAATCCCTGACGAATGACTGGTCGATCTTCAGCTTGTCTATCGGAAAGCGCTTCAGGTAGCTGAGCGATGAATAACCCGTGCCAAAATCATCGATCGCGATTTGAATCCCGATGGCGCGCAATTCATCGAGGATCGCGATAACCGCTTCTTCGTTATGCACCGCGATATTTTCGGTGATTTCCAGTTCCAGATATTCGGGAGACAGTCCGGTTTCCTGCAAGACCTTGATGACGGTTTGAACCAGACCCGCTTGCCGGAACTGTATGGCCGACAGATTGACTGCGACACGAACAGGCGGCAAACCTGCATCCTGCCATTGCTTGTTCTGTGCACAGGCGGTGCGCAATATCCATTCGCCGACGGGCACGATCAGGCGCGTTTCTTCCAGTATCGGAATAAACGCGCCGGGCGAAATCATGCCGGACTCAGGCCGACTCCAGCGAACCAGCGCCTCCACCCCTGTCATCTGCGTCCCGTTCAGATCGAATTGGGGCTGATAATGCAGCAGAAACTCCTTTTTTTCCAACGCGCGGTAAAGGGCGCTTTCCATCGCCAGCCGCCCTTTAACAGTCGTATTCATTGCGATTTTGTATGCCTGAAAGCTGCGTCCGCCCGCAGCCTTTGCAGCATATAACGCTGTCTCTGCATTCTCCAGCAGATCCTCCGTACCGCCGCCGTCCCTGGGATAAAAACTCACCCCCACGCTTGCGGCGACATACAGTTCATGGCTGTCGGTCAGGAATACCCTGTCCAGACATTCATGAATGACCGCTGCGATAGCCTCGGCCTGCGCCTCCTGATCTATTTTCAGGCAGATGGCGACAAACCGGTCAGCGCCGTATCTTGCGACAAAGTCATCCTCGCCGAACACCGCACGCAAGCGCCCTGCCAACTCTATCAACACCCTGTTGCCGACCTGCATCCCCAGCGATCGGGTAATTTTCCGGAAACGATTCAAATCAATCATAAAAACGGCAAAGGGACAATCGCGAGCCGACATCATCGAGCCTATCTGCCTGAACAGATGCTCACGATTCGGCAAACCCGTCAAAGTGTCGAAATGGGTTACCCGATCAAGCCGTTCCTGTACCGCCTTCAGATCCGTTCTCAGCACCGCCTCCCCGAGTTCACGCTCGATGACCGGCAGCAATCTGGATAAATTATCCTTGCAGATAAAGTCCTTTGCCCCGCGGCGCATGGCCTCGATCGCCACCTGATCCGGAATCAGCCCGGATACGATGACAAAGGGCACATTCGCAACAGCATTCTGCACGACTCTCAGGGCAGATATCGAATCCAGCGCGGGCATATTGTGATCGCAGATCACCACATCCCAGCTTGCGCGCGCCAGTGCGGCCCTGAGCGATTCTTCAGTCTCGACACGCTGATGCACGACGCTAAACCCGCCCTCGGTCAGGTCGTTACGAATAAGCTCGAGATCATCCTCGGAATCCTCTACCGCCAGCACGCGCAGCACTTTTTTCACCGCTTTCATTGATACTCCCTTGCGTTAACCGGCCGCGCCGGGAACTTTCGCTTTAATTCTTCAATTTCAACTGGCCGTGATCGCCGAAATATACCTCGCACGGTTGCAGGAAAATCTCGATATCGTCCCCGGCCTATGCATCGGCCAGCCATTACTCCGGTTTGCGGTATATAGCCGGCATAACCTGCCGCACCTCTTCTGTCACGCCATTCAGGCTTTCGGAATGACCGATCAGAAAATATCCGCCGGGGCGCAGCAACGGCAACAGTCTGGACATCACCTGACGCTTGGTATCCTGATCGAAATAGATCATCACGTT
>JAUSNM010000040.1 GCA_030645535.1 Gallionella sp.
TTCCTGCCGCGTCACGGCAGAGGACACCGTATTTCACCTTCGGATATCAATTTTCGCGCCAATATCGACGCGATGAAGCGCCTGGGCGTGACCGACATCATTTCGGTCAGTGCGGTGGGCTCACTGCGTGAAAACCTGCCGCCCGGCACCTTTGTCATCGTCGATCAATTCATCGACCGCACGTTCGCCCGCGAGAAGAGTTTCTTCGGCACGGGTCTGGTCGCCCACGTTTCGATGGCGCATCCGGTGTGCAACCGTCTGGGCGATCATCTGTTTGCGGCGGCAGAGCAACTGGGCATTCCGGTAGCGCGCGGCGGCACCTATCTGGTCATGGAAGGGATGCAGTTTTCCAGCCTCGCGGAATCGGAGCTGTATCGTTCGTGGCGATGCGACGTGATCGGTATGACCAACATGCCGGAAGCCAAGTTAGCCCGTGAGGCCGAGATTTGTTATGCCACGGTGGCGATGGTGACGGATTTCGACTGCTGGCATCCCGATCACGACAACGTCACGGTGGATGCGATCGTCAAGGTGCTGCTGGCGAACGCCGACAAGGCGCGCGCGCTGGTGAAGGAGGTCGCAATGCCCATACATGCCGATACTGATGCCGCAGCTTGTGCCTGCCGCAGCGCCCTGCAATACGCCATCCTCACCGCGCCGGAATCACGCGATGCCGCAATGCTCGAAAAACTCTCCGCAGTCGCGGGCAGAATGCTGGCAACCTAGAAAGTGGGGAGTTGGGAGTGGGTAGTGGGAAAACCGCTGACCTTCCCACTGCCTACTTACCACTCACTACTTACCACTTACCACTTGCCACTTGCCACTTATGATCAAATCCCTCATCCGCACCGTTCCGCATTACCCTCATAAGGGGATCATGTTCCGCGACATCACCACCTTGCTCAAAGACCCGGCCGGATTGCGGGACATGATTGAGAAAGTCGTGGCGCGCTACAAAGACGTCCAGATCGACAAGGTAGTCGGCATCGAGTCGCGCGGCTTCATCGTCGGCACGCCGGTAGCTTTCGAGCTGAATCTGGGCTTTGTGCCTATCCGCAAACGCGGCAAATTGCCCGCCAAGACAGTTGGACGCGATTACCAGCTCGAATACGGCAGCGACCGCATCGAGATTCATGTGGATGCGATACAAAAAGGCGACCGCGTGTTGCTGGTGGATGATCTGATTGCAACAGGCGGCACGGCAGAGGCGGCTGTCAAACTGATCGAAGACATGGGCGGTATCGTGGTCGAATGCTGTTTCGTGATCGACCTGCCGGATGTCGGCGGCCGCGCACGGCTGGAGGCGATGGGGCAAAAGGTTTTTGCGCTGTGCGAGTTCGAGGGCGACTAAAGGCAGACGCTAGTCGCTAGCCGTTAGTCGTTAGTAGCTAGTCGCTTGTAGCTAGTCGCTTGTAACGAGGAATTAAACAATGAAAGTTAACGGTATACCTTTCCGCACTATCTGGCCAACTGCCGACGGCGCAGTCGAGATCATCGACCAGACCCGGCTTCCGCATGAATTTGTGACGTTGCGTCTTGAGAGTATGCGCGATGCGGAATTTGCGATCCGTGAGATGCAGGTGCGCGGCGCACCGCTGATCGGTGTCACGGCGGCTTACGGCGTGGCGCTGTCGATGCGCCATCATGCCTCCGATGCCGCGTTACAGGCGACTTGCGACATGTTGGCGAAGGCCAGGCCTACGGCGGTAAATCTGCACTGGGCAATCGAACGGATGCGCGCGGTGTTGTCGCCATTGCCGGTTAATATGCGTGCGGATGCCGCCTGGCAGGAAGCGGGGCGCATCGCCGAGCAGGACGTTCAAATCAACCAGGCGATCGGTCGGCACGGGCTGGAGCTCATTCGTGCCATCCATCAGCAGAAAAACGAGACGGTTAATATTCTGACTCACTGCAATGCCGGTTGGCTGGCGACGGTGGATTGGGGAACTGCCTTGGCACCCATCTACACCGCGTTTGAAGCGGGCATTCCGCTGCATGTGTGGGTGGATGAGACCCGTCCGCGCAATCAGGGTGCCAGTCTCACCGCATGGGAGTTGGCGCAACATGGCGTGCCGCACACCGTGATCGTGGATAACGCAGGCGGACATCTGATGCAGCATGCACAGGTTGACATGGTGATTGTCGGTTGCGACCGGGTCACCTCGACGGGTGATGTATGCAACAAGATAGGCACGTATTTGAAGGCGTTGGCAGCGTTCGACAACGGTGTGCCGTTCTATGTGGCGATGCCGACACCGACGCTGGACTGGACGTTGCAGGACGGCGTGCAGGAAATTCCCATTGAGGAGCGTGACGCAGAAGAAGTCACCCATGTATCGGGATTATGCGATGACGGGCAGATCCGCCGCGTTCAACTGACGCCAAAAGGGTCGCCTGCCGTCAACTATGGTTTCGATGTGACGCCCGCGCGTCTGGTCACAGGACTGATAACCGAGCGCGGACTGGTGGCAGCCAATGCCGATGCCATTCGTGCGCAGTTAATTTGAGGATATGAAATGAACGAACAAGAACTGCGCACTGAGCTGGTGCGCATTGCATTGAAACTTGACGCGCTGGGGTTGAGTCACGGCACGTCGGGAAATCTCAGCGTGCGCTTTGGCGAAGGATTTTTGATTACGCCCTCAGGCTTTGGTGCGGAAGGTTTGAGCATCGACGATATCGTGTTCGTGCATCTGTCAGGGGTGTCGCAGGGGCGCTGGCAACCGTCCAGCGAATGGCTGTTCCATCGCGACATCTACGCGCAACGCCCCGAATTCGGCGCGGTGGTGCACACGCATTCCAATGCGGCGACGGCGCTGGCCTGTCTTCGACGCGATATTCCGCCGTTTCATTACATGCTGGCACTGTTGGGTGGCGACAGTCTGCGCTGTGCAAACTATGCCACTTTCGGCACGCAGGCGTTATCCGATAACGCACTCGTGGCTTTAGATGGACGCCGCGCCTGTCTGCTGGCGAACCACGGCATGATCGCGGCGGGGAAAAACCTTGCTGAGGCCTATAACAACACCGTGGAAGTTGAAAATCTGAGTGAGCTTTACCTGCGTACCTTGGCTGTCGGCGAGCCGGTTTTGCTGACTGCGGCTGAGTTCGCCGACGCACAGCAACAATTTGTCGGCTACGGCAAACCAAAACAGTAACTGCGCTGCCCGGAGAACAGCGCGCCAGCGAGTCAGTGTTTACACGGTGATTGGCACCGCTACGGTCCAGTTTGCACCGGTGTTCAGGTTCGCCGGTGCCGTATAGGTCGTGTCAACGCCGCCGGTGGTGAGTGTGACTTTGAACGCCTGCGGTCCGTCCCAGTTGATTCCGACCATGATCAAGGTGTACGCGCCTTTTTTCAGAATTGACTGGAGAATGACGACGTATTCCACCGGGTCGTTGTATCCGGACTTGATGTGGCAGATTTCAGAACTGCCGGCGGGCGTCGCAGCGAGGATGTAGAGTTCGTTGTCGGTGGCTGTAACGTGAATCTTTGTGGTGGTAGACATGGTTGTTCCCTTTTTCGTTGAGGCTGATAAAGGCGACCTCATTGCGCCTGACGCAGATACACTTTAACTACTGGCTATCGGTATCTCTTCATACCGCACCGTAACCGTTTGCAGGGCGTCGGGCAATATGCCATTTGGCCTATGTATTTCGGCTTATCAGCGTCCCGGGTTGTTCATCAATTCCCCCTGCTGTTGCCATCCCACTGGATTAAGTTTACTGTTGCCGCCATGAAAATAGCCTTGTCTCCCATTGAGTTGTACGCTGCAGAAGAAAACGCGGCGCTGACGAAATCCTGCATTAATCCAGCTAGTTGCGACATTTTCTGCAACGTCATCGACAATTACGGCGACATCGGCGTGAGTTGGCGGCTGGCGCGGCAGCTGGCGAACGAGTTCCGTCTCAACGTGCGGATGTGGGTGGATGATCTGGCAAGTTTCGCCAGGCTGTGTCCGGAAGCCGATGCTGCGCTTGAAATCCAGAATTGTCGCGGGGTGGAGGTGCGGCTGTGGCATGCTGACGCTTTTAACCCTCTCCCGGCCTATCGGCCACCCTCTCCCGCAAGCGGGGAGAGCGAAGTGAGGGGGGCGGAGCCGGCTGGGGCAGAGGGCACTGCGGGGGAGGCGAACCTATCAAACGTGATACCAGCTGATCTGGTGATCGAAGCATTCAGTTGCACGTTGCCGGAATCGTATCTTGCCGCGATGATGGAAATTGCCAATAAATCAGACCAGTCGCAAGCAATATGGATCAATCTGGAATATCTCTCTGCTGAAAACTGGGTGGAGGGTTGCCACAAGTTGCCTTCGCCGCGCCCGCCGCTGACCCGGTATTTTTTCTTTCCCGGTTTTACCAAACGAACCGGCGGTCTGTTGCTGGAGCGCGATCTGTTGGCGCGGCGCGATGCGTTTCTGAACGACGAATTACAACAAAAGGTTTTTTGGAAATCAATCGGCATGCAGATGCCCGCCGCAGATACCCTTAAAATCTCCCTGTTCGCCTACGAAAATGCCGCGCTGGAAGGCTTGTTCGATGCCTGGGTTAGTGGCGAACAGCCCGTGTTGTGTCTGGTGCCGGAAGGGCGGATTTTGCCGCAGGTGGTGCAATACTTTGCTGACGCCATGCCTGTAAACTCCCCTCTCCCGCCAACTGGCGAGGGGGTGGAGGAGAGGGCTTGTTATTCGCGCGGCAATCTGCAAGTGCGCGTGCTGCCGTTTGTCGAACAGGAACTCTACGACGAACTGCTGTGGGCGTGCGATATCAACTTTGTGCGCGGCGAAGATTCCTGCGTGCGGGCGCAGTGGGCGGGCAAGCCGTTCGTCTGGCAGATCTATCCGCAGCACGACGCGGTGCACTGGGAGAAGTTGCAGGCATTTCTGGATCTCTACGATGCGGCACTCAGCCCTGAGGCTGCACGCGCAATGCAGGGCTTGTGGCGCGCGTGGAATGGCGGCGCTGGCGGTGTGGCATGGGCCGAATTCGATGCGGCGCGTGCAGAATTGGATGAACGTGCCAAGTCTTGGGCGCGGGAATTGTCGGAAAACAATCTGGCATTGAATTTACTGGATTTTTTTCAGGAAATCGGTAGAATGCGCGCCTTCGAAATTGAAGGGCAGTGAACATGAAAACAGCACAAGAACTACGCGCCGGTAACGTCATTATGGTCGGTACTGATCCGATGGTAATCCTGAAGGCAGAATACAGCCGCTCCGGTCGTAACGGTTCGGTGGTCAAGATGAAGATGAAGAATCTGTTGACCGAATCGGCCAAAGAAACCGTGTTCAGCGCCGATGACAAGTTCGACCAGGTCATTCTGGATCGCAAGGAAGTGACTTACTCTTACTTCGCCGAGCCGATGTATGTATTCATGGACGAAGAATACAACCAGTACGAAATTGAAGCCGAATGTATGGGCGATGCGCTCAACTACATTGAAGACGGCATGCCATGCGAAGTGGTGTTCTACAACGACAAGGCAATTTCCGTCGAGCTGCCAAACACCATCGTCCGCGAAGTCATTTACACAGAGCCTGCTGTGCGTGGCGACACCTCAGGCAAGGTAATGAAACCTGCCAAGATCAACGGCGGATTTGAGTTGCCGGTTGCGGCTTTCGTTGAAATCGGCGACAAGATCGAAATCGACACCCGCACCAACGAGTTTAAAAAGCGCGCTTAATCAACAGGTTGTTGCTTTACATGCTGCCCGGGCGAGTAACTTGCCCGGGCAGTTTGCATTTGTCGGATTGTGGGCGACATCGTTCTTCCCGTGCCGTCTCTTGTACAATCGGCAACCCGGACTATCAGTCAGCTCTGAAACCCATGCGGTATTTAACCCGGATTGTCCATTTTATAAAATCACTGAGCTTGCTCGGCATGCTGCTGGTATCCACGGCGGCGAGGGGCGCAGAATTTATGCTCGGCATCAATGACATCGTGTCGCAAGCCTTTGCGGCAAGCGGGATCAGGATGGTTTTGCCCATGGATGGCTCGGCTGATTTGCAGATTGCCAGCTTAAAAGTGCAGCAGCGCGAGTTCCACAATGTAAGGGTACGCTGTGGCGAATTCACGCTGTCGTCAGTTCAGATTGCTTGCCGCAAGGGACATCTGGATTTGATGCCTGATGCCGCGCTCGATTTTAGTTATGCTTTTGACAGCAAACAGTTGCAACTGACACTTGCCGCTGCTGGCGGCGAGTCGTGGCAAGTGGCAGGGAAGTTGGGTGAACGCGCCTGGCAAGTAACAGTGCGGTTACGCAACGCGCAGGGCCTGCGGCTGGCGTCATTGTTCCCGGCAGATGTGCCATTGCCAACCAAAGGCACGCTGAACGGCACTCTGCGCGTCAGCGGAAACGAATCAGGCGCGGAAATTGTCAACGTCGATATGCAGCTGGCTGAAGTGGCTTTCAGCGATGCCAGCGGCCTGCATGCCGCGGAAAAGTTGCACGGGCCCGTCAAATTAACAGTCAAACGCAGCGGCGCTGTGTGGAATTGGCAAGGTAATGTCGCGTGGCAATCCGGTGAGATGTTCTGGCAGCCGCTGTATCTGCGCGGAGGCTCCGGGTTGAGCGCATTCGGCAGCTATGACGGCAAGCTATTCAAGGTCGAACAGGCCGTCGTCGATTTGCCCGATGTGGGGCGCGTGCAATTAACCGCCAGCTGGAATGTGCAAAAAAGCACCTTGCTGGAAGGCACGCTGCAAGGCCGGGGTCTGGCGTTGACGAGCCTGTTCGAGGTTTACGCAAAACCGTTTCTGGACAAAGGATCGCTTGCCGAATCGGCTCTGTACGGTCATGCAGATGTGGACGCTCAATATCGCAACGGTGGTTTGCAATCGCTGCGGCTGAATCTGCATGAGGCAGGGATTTCAGACACGGCGCGGCGCTTTGCCTTACTCGGCGTGAACAGCGATATAGACTGGCAGGCAGATGCGCCGCGCACCGCCATCATTGCCTTTGCCGGGGGTGCGCTGCTGGGTGCGCCGTTAGGAGCCGGGCAGTGGACGGTCAATATGAAAGGGCTGGAGTTCGATGTGCCGCAGGCGTCGTTACCGATTCTGGATGGAAAACTCGATTTGCGCGATTTCCATTTGCATCGGGAAATGTTTCAAGCAGGCAAGCCGTGTAGCGGCTGCTCGCAAGCGGTTCAGGCAGGCAAGCCGTGCAGCGATTGTAAACAGGAGTGGCACTGGTATTTTGCAGGTTCTCTTGTGCCGATTTCGATGGAGCAATTCAGCACTGCGGCAGGCTGGCCGAAGATGCTGGGCACCTTGGCGGGGCACATCCCCCGCGTGAGTTATGATGGCCGTGAGATCAGCGTGGACGGTGCGCTGTTGTTCAACGTGTTCGATGGCACGGTGGTGGCGACCCGGCTCAAGCTTGCCGATGCGTTCGGGCGCGCACCCAAGCTGTCCGGCAACCTTGCGATGCGCAATCTCGATCTGGATTTGCTGACGCGAACTTTCGCATTCGGCAGCATGCAAGGCCGGCTGGACGGGGATGTAAACAATCTGGAATTGCAGGACTGGCTGCCGGTGCGCTTCGAGGCGCGCGTGTATAGCAGCGCCGGAAGCTACCCCAGGAAAATCAGTCAGAGGGCGGTGCAGAACATTTCGTCTCTGGGCGGCGCGGGTGCGGCGGCAGCTATTCAACGCAGTTATCTGGGTTTTTTCGAGAATTTTGGCTATGACCGCATCGGCTGGAGTTGCGTGCTGCGCAATGATTTGTGCCAGATGGGCGGAATAGAGGCGGCCGACAATGGCCCATATTCGATTATCCGTGGCGGAGGCATTCCTGCGATCAGCGTGATGGGCTACAATCGCGCCGTGTCGTGGGGTGAGTTGATTACGCGATTAAAACGCGTGACGCAGGACAACGTAACGCCCATCGTAGATTAGCAATGTTACGGATGAATTTTAAAGGGATCATGATGAAAACGAGCGCAGCGAGTTTCTGTAAAACGAACGAAGCGAGTTTCTGTAAAACGAGAGTAGCGAGTTTTGCTAAGAAAGTCTGGATTGCACTGGCGGCATGCGCACTGAGTGCCTGCGTGACGATCAATATTTACTTCCCGGCTGCGGCGGCTGAAAAAGCGGCGGACAAGATAATCGAGGAAGTCTGGCAAATGCACCCGTCCGATAAACCTGCTGCTATTAAGGATAAAAAATGAATATTATCAAATACTTGTTTGCGATGATCGCGCTTGTCGGCGCGTTGAGCGCGTATGCTACGGCCGATCTCGAAGTCAACACGCCGGGCGTGAATGCAATCAAGTCCAGCATGCAGGCACGCCATGCGCAACTGGCAGGTTACTATGCCAGCGGTGCGGTTGGATTGTCTATGGATGGCATGATCGAGTTGCGCGATCCCGGATCCGTGCCATTGGCCGCCCGCCAGACGGTGAATGCGCTGGTGGCAGCTGAAAATCAGGATCGCGATGCGCTGTATGCCGAAATCGCCAATGCCAACGGCCATCCTGAATGGAAGGCGGAAATCCGCAGCACCTTCGCACAACGCTGGATACAACGTGCGCAGCGCGGCTGGTGGGTGATGAGCAATAACGGCTGGACACAAAAGTAATTTTTCCTCTTCTGCGCTGATGCGCACCCTCTCCCGTTGACGGGGGAGGGGACTACAACCTGTAAATCTTCATGACTCCAACCCTGGTTTTTGACATCGAAACTGTTCCCGACATTGCCGGGCTGCGCATCCTGCACGGGCTGGATGAAAACGTCAGCGATGTGGAAGTGGCCGAGATGGCCTTTCAGCAGCGGCGCCAGATAACCGGCAGCGATTTTATGCCGCATCATCTGCAGCGTGTGGTGGCGATATCCTGCGTGTTGCGCGAGGGCGATAATTTCAAAGTCTGGTCGCTGGGTGAGATGGATGACGATGAAGGCAGTCTGATTCAGCGCTTCTTTGACGGCATCGACAAATATACGCCGCAGCTGGTCTCGTGGAATGGCGGCGGCTTCGATTTGCCGGTGTTGCATTATCGCGGCCTGATCCACGGTGTGCAGTGTGCGCGCTACTGGGACATGGGCGAGGATGACCGCGAATTCAAGTGGAACAACTACATCAGCCGTTATCACATGCGCCATCTCGACCTGATGGATTTGCTGGCCATGTACACCGGACGCGCCAACGCGCCGCTGGATGATCTGGCAAAACTGATGGGTTTGCCCGGCAAACTGGGCATGGACGGCAGTCAGGTGTGGGAGGCGTACCAGCAGGGGCGCCTGTCCGAAATCCGCAACTACTGCGAAACCGATGTGGTGAATACTTGGCTGGTGTATGCGCGCTTCCAGATGATGCGTGGCGTGTTGAGCCGTGATGCCTACAAAAAAGAGTGTGAACTGGTTCGATGCGAATTGGGCAAACTCAACCTGCCGCACTGGCAACAATTTTTGGCAGCCTGGCCTGTCACCGGATGCTGAAATACCACCGTCTTTGGGTTGCGGTGGGCTGGGTGCTTGTGATCCTGGTTGTGTACCTCTCGCTGGCTCAGAATCCGCCGACCCCGCTGACGTTTGAGAACTCAGACAAGTTCGAACACGCCTTTTCCTACGCCATATTATCGTTTTGGCTCTGTCAGATATACCAGTCAGCAAGATCGCGTGCGGTGGTAATCATAGCCCTTGTCGGAATGGGGGTTGGACTGGAATACGTACAAGGCTGGACCGGATACCGCACCTTCGATGTGATGGACATGCTGGCAGACAGTGTCGGCGTGTTACTGGGATGGCTATTGGTGCTGACACCGTTAGGGCGCTTGCTGGCCAGTTTTGAGAACCGCGTGGCGCGATAAAAATTTATGAAAATGGGATTGAAATGACGACAGATAACAGAGTAAAGATTGAATCGCTGGACCAGGAAGGTCGCGGCATCGCGCATGCGGATGGTAAGGTGATTTTCATCGAGGGTGCATTGACCGGCGAAATTGTGAGCTACGCCTCCTATCGCAGGAAGCCCTCGTTTGAGCTGGCGCAAATGACAACGCTGCATCGCGCCGCCTCGATTCGTGTTGAACCCAAGTGTGCGCATTACGGTGTGTGCGGCGGGTGCTCGATGCAACATCTGGATGCCAGAGTGCAGGTCGCGGTGAAGCAGCGCATCCTGGAGGACAGTCTTGAGCGTATCGGCAAAGTGAAGCCCCAAACTATCCTGCCTGCGATCTACGGGCAAGCATGGGGTTATCGCGAGCGCGCGCGCATCTCGGCCAAGTATGTGATTAAAAAAGGCAAGATGCTGGTCGGCTTTCATGAAAAGCGCAGCAGCTTTGTCGCCGATATGCAGAGCTGCGAGATTCTGGAACCTAAGATTGCCTCTTTAATTATGCCACTCGCGGAACTGATTGAAGGCTTGTCGATCCGCGAAAAGCTGCCGCAGATCGAAGTTGCGGTAGGTGAAAATGTGTCTGTGCTGGTGCTGCGCGTGATGGCGCCGCCAACAGAGGCCGACGAAGCCGCGTTGCGCGCCTTCGCTGATAAACACCAGGTGCAGTTCTGGCTGCAATCCAAGGGGCCGGAAACCGTCGTTCCTTTCTATCCGCTCGATGCGCCCGCACTGTCTTACAGTCTGCCGGAATTCGCCGTCACGATGCCGTTTGCGCCGGGCGAATTCACCCAGGTGAACAGTGCATTGAATCGCGTGATGATCAGCCGCGCCATGCGTCTGCTTAATCCGCAAAAGGGTGAGCGCATCGTCGATTTCTTCTGTGGTCTTGGCAATTTTACGCTGCCGATCGCGCGCAGCGGCGCCACGGTGACAGGTATCGAAGGCAGCGACGCGCTGGTCAAACGTGCCGAACAGAACGCCGCCTACAACAACCTGTCAGCCAATACCGAGTTTAGTGCGAGGAATCTGTTCGTGATGGATGAAGCTCTGCTTGTCAGTTTGGGTAAGTTCGACAAGTGGCTGATCGATCCGCCACGCGACGGTGCGATGGAGCTGGTGAAAGCCATTACACCCGAGATTGCGCCAGAGCTGATTGTCTATGTGAGCTGCAACCCCGCTACGCTGGCGCGCGATACTGCTGAGCTGGTGCTGCGCGGCTATGTGCTCAAATCCGCCGGGGTGATGAACATGTTCCCGCAGACCTCGCATGTGGAATCCATCGCGGTGTTTGCAAAGGCACAGCCGGCTTGCTGAAGCTGAGACGGGGGATGGAATGAGCTTGATGAGTTAAGTTTTAGCTATGTCATCGCGAATTGTTGAAGGCATATTTCATATGCGTAATCCGTCATGCCGGCGAAAGCCGGTATCCAGTTGATTGAATAGAGTTTCGCAGGGATGGGCGGGGTTTGCCCAACTCGCATTTCTTCCCGCGTAGCGTGACAAAACCGAGGCTTTGCTTCCGCTTTGCGAGCTGCTGCGCAGCTTGCCTGCCTACCCCGCTTTGCGGAGAAAATTTCAAATTTTGCTGGATGGCCGTTCCTCAATACTTCGGCCTTGTTTTCCGGCTTTCGCCGGAATGACTAAATTATAGTTTTATATGTACCCATAATTAACGGTGAAAGAGCCTGAGTTTAGGACTCGTGCAAACGAATCAGGTTGCGTCCAGCCTCTTTGGCCTGGTACATGGCTTCATCCGCCCACTTCATGATGTCGTCCGGGCTGCCAATGTGGTTGATGAACAATGTGATGCCGATACTCACCGTACAACGATGTTCGACCGTGGTGTCGTTCATTCCGTCCTGCTCAACATGCAGCAGGTAGGGTTCAGACAGGGTGGCGCGGATTTTTTCTGCAACTGCTCTCGCTTGTAAGGTCGACTCGGCTTTATCCTCTCCCAACTCACAGAGCATCACCACAAACTCATCGCCGCCAAAGCGCGCGACGGTGTCCATCTCACGCGCTGAGTTTTTCAGGCGTTTAGCTGCTTCAATCAGCAGTAAATCACCCACCGCATGCCCATGCGTGTCATTGAGTGGCTTGAAGTTGTCCAGATCAAGGAACATGACAGCGCCATAGAAACCGCTGCGACGACTTGCCGCCATAGTCTGATTCAGACGGTCGTTGAACAGGCGACGGTTAGGCAAACTGGTGAGCGTGTCATAGAACGCCAGTTGACGCACTTGCTCCTCCATCTGTTTGCGTTCGGTTATGTCGCGGATGATACCCAGTGCATGCCAGCTGTTTTGCAACTTGAAGGCTGAAATGGATAGCTCAATGGGGAATTCATCACCGCTCTTGTGTAGCGCAGCAACCTCCAGCGTTTTGCCGATTAAATCGCCGACACCGGAACGGTGGAAGCGCTCGAAGCCGCTGTGCGCCGCATCCCGGTAGCGCACGGGAGTAATCAGACTGTGCAGATTCGTGTTTATCGCCTCGTTTGCCGTGTAACCGAATATTTTTTCAGCTGCAGGGTTCCAGTAAATCACCTGCGCGCCGTGGCCGATGATCACGATTGCATCTTTGGCATTGGTGCTGATGAGGCGGAATTTTTCTTCGCTCTCTTCCAGCGCGCGGCTCCTGCTCTCCAGTTCGGCCGTTCGCTGCATGACCGTTTCTTCAAGATGCCCCTGATACGACTGCAACTCATCGGTCGCACCTTGCAACTTGCCGATGATGGATCTGACGTGTTTGACGAAAGGATGAAAGATCAGCGCCGCTTCCAGCATCAATAACAACAGCGTACCCAGCCAGAATATCGTCTCGGCTTTTTGCAAACGTCCGACGGATGCCTCTCCCTCCAATTGATACTGGCGCACCATCCCATCAAGCGCTGCAACCAGTGTGGTCGATGCGGTCCTGGTGATGTACTGCAACAGGGGGTTATCCGCAGTCAGCTGATCATCACCCAGCACAAGCAACGCCTGTACCGTTTTGACATAGTTTGCAACCTGATCATCGATCGCATCAGGCTGGTCGAAATACAGGGAGTGAACAGCGGGGGAGAGCGTGTCTGGCAGCCCCATTGCCTTGTCGCCGTGGGTCAGGCCATGATGCGAGCGTTCCATGAGCAGGATTGCATCTTTAAGCTGGTCGCGAATGAGGGAGCGCTCGGGCTTGGGCGTGTTCAGCAACAGATTCGAGAACAACGCCGTTCGTTGGCTGAGCATACGCTGCCGTCCGCTGACGTTGACCACGGCCGCCGTGCTTTGCTGCTCGGAAATTACCAGATGCAGGCTTAACCATGCAGCGGTTGAAAGTGACGCCACCAGGAATAAGGCAATCGCATAACGCCACGTCAGCGCGCGTGCCACGTTAAGGTCACTCACCCAATCTGTCATGTTAGTGCGGCTCATGTTTTTGATGCTACAACGACAATTTAAGAGGCTGACTTGGATTATAGGCGTAATCACAACGCTATGGACAAGATGTCTCAAATAGGTGAGCCGCTCTGGGCAGATGACAGAGTGGCACTGTGTTAGTCGTTTTTGGCGGGCGAAAAGACGGGGTTTTTCATCACCAGTTTCATGCGCTCACCGAATTCCTGTGCGAAGTTGCGCATGGCCTTTGCGGCTTCCTTTTCTCCGGTGGCGCGCTCCAGCGTATCCGACATGGACAGCAGGTTTTGGTGAAAAAACTGTTTCATCTCATCGACCATCATCTCCTTGGTCCACAAATCGATGCGCAGCGTATTCTTCGTCTCGCTATCCCAGACCGACAACATGATCGCCTTACTGCTGCTCACAACGCCGCCGTCCGTTGCACTCCAGTCGATTTTCTGCGGCATATTTTTTTCATCCAGCGTGACGGTGAATTTGATTTCTGATGTTTTCATAATAATTCCGTTGTTAGTCGTTAGTCGTTAGTCGTCGACAAAAAACGCGTAGCGACAACTCCAGCTAGCGTCTAGGGTCTAGCGACTAATGTCTGTTTATGTCTTTAGTTTCGAGAATGCGGCGGCCATTGCACTCATGTGAGATTCGCGCAGCGATTCGTTCGTCCCCTCGCTCTTTGGGAGAGGGTTTGGGAGAGGGGCGCGGGCGTGGCGGCCACCAATATTTTGCCCATGCCCGTTAGGGGCAGCGGGTTTAACGTTAACCGTTCTCGGTTGGATACGGTTAACGGGTGGTCTTTGTGTCTCACGGGCATCGGCTTTCGGCGCGGTATCGGTCAGGCGCATGGTCAGTGCGATGCGTTTTCGTTTTGCATCGACTTCGATCACTTTGACTTTGACGATTTGTCCTGCCTTGACCACCGTATGCGGGTCTTTGACAAAAGTATTGGACAGGGCGGAGATATGCACCAGCCCGTCCTGATGTACGCCGATATCCACGAACGCGCCGAAGGCCGCGACATTGGTGACCACGCCCTCTAAAATCATGTCGGGCAACAAATCGGACAACTGTTCCACGCCTTCACGGAAGGTGGCGGTCGTGAATTCGGGGCGCGGATCGCGGCCCGGTTTCTCCAGTTCCCTTAAGATGTCGGTGATGGTGGGAATGCCGAACTTCTCATCCAGGTAACTGGCCGGATTGAGCGACTTTAACAATGCGCTGTTGCCGATCACCGTTTTGATGTCCTGCTTGATGTCATTCAGGATGCGTTTCACCAGCGGGTAGGACTCGGGATGCACGGTCGATGCATCGAGCGGATTGGCACCCCCCATGATGCGCAAAAATCCAGCCGCCTGTTCAAAGGCTTTTTTGCCCAGGCGCGGCACTTCTTGTAATTGTGCGCGTGTGGCAAAACGGCCATTGCTGTCGCGATGCGCAACGATGTTCTGTGCCACCGTGCTGTTAAGCCCCGACACGCGCGCCAGCAAAGGGGCGGAGGCGGTGTTAACGTCCACGCCCACTGCGTTTACGCAGTCTTCCACGACAGCATCGAGCGAGCGCGCCAGCTGGGTCTGGCCGACATCGTGCTGGTATTGGCCGACGCCGATGGATTTTGGATCGATCTTGACCAGCTCGGCCAGCGGGTCTTGCAATCGCCTTGCGATCGATACCGCGCCGCGCAGCGATACGTCCAGATCAGGCAATTCTTTTGAGGCGAATTCGGAGGCTGAATAAACCGATGCACCCGCCTCGGATACCACCACGTTAATCATCTTCAATTCAGGGCACAGTTTTATCAGATCGAGCGCCAGCTTGTCTGTCTCGCGCGAGGCTGTGCCGTTGCCGATTGCAATCACCGAAACGCGATGTTTTTCGGCAAGCTTCGCCAGTGTGTGCAGCGAGCCGTCCCAATCGCACCTGGGTTGGTGCGGATAGATGACGGCGGTGTCCACGACTTTGCCGGTCTCATCCACCACCGCCACTTTGACGCCGGTGCGTATGCCAGGATCGAGTCCCATCGTGGCACGGGGACCTGCGGGAGCTGCCAGCAGCAGGTCTTTCAGATTGCGCGCGAACACGTTGATGGCTTCGGTTTCTGCACGCTGGCGTACCGCACCCATTAGCTCGGTTTCCAGATGCAAAAAACATTTCACCCGCCAGGTCCAGCGTACCGTATCCGCCAGCCAGACATCGGCGGGACGGCTCTTTCGTTGTATGCCGAAACGTGCGGCGATGCGCGCCTCGCACGGGTTGTAGGGTGCATTCATCGCTGGTTTTTCAGCTTCCGTGTCCAGACGCAGCTGCACGGTCAGCAGTTCCTCGCGACGGCCGCGCAGGATGGCCAGCGTGCGGTGCGAAGGAATGGTCTTGATGGATTCAGAATAGTCGAAATAGTCGCTGTATTTAGCAGCCAGCTCTTTTTTGGCTTCGATGACTTTTGCTTCAACCACGCCGTGCTCCAGCACATACTCACGCAAGGATTGCAGCAAGGTCGCATCCTCACTGAAGCGTTCCATCAATATCTGCCTTGCACCATCCAGCGCCGCTTTTGTATCGGCGACCCCGGGATTGTCGCCTTGCTCAGTGCTGAAGGCGGATCTCAGATATTTGGC